>JANOVJ010000675.1:0-8724 GCA_031417295.1 bacterium
CACGCGCAGCACCGCGCCTTCGCGGATCGCGTCGAGCAGGTCGGCGGTGCTCGTCTTGCCCGCGTCGACGCGCGCGTCCCAGGCCTGCTTCAGGTACAGCAGCATGATCACGCCGAACTCGGCCGACACGCCGGCCAGCGCGATGAAACCGACCGCCCCGGCGACCGACAGGTTGTAGCTCAGCAGGTACAGCAGCCAGATGCCACCGACCAGCGCGAACGGCAGCGTCGCCATGATCAGCAGCGCGTCGTCGAAGCGCTTGAAGGTCAGGTACAGCAGCACGAAGATGATCAGCAGCGTGAACGGCACGACGACCTTCAGCTTCGCGGTGGCACGCTCCAGGAACTCGAACTGTCCGGACCACGAGATCGAGTAACCGGCGGGCAGCGCGACCTTCTCGGTCACCACGCGCTGCATGGCCTGAACGGCCGACTTCAGGTCGCGCCCGCGGATGTCGACATACACCCAGCCCGACAAGCGCGCGTTTTCGCTGCGCAGCATCGGTGGGCCGTCGGTGATGCGGATGTCAGCCACGTCGGAGAGCACGATTCGCGCGCCCTTCTCGGTGACGATGGGCAATACGCGCAGCTTTTCCAGCGAATCGCGAATCTCGCGCGGGTACCGTAGGTTGATCGGAAAGCGCTGCAGGCCTTCGACCGTCTCGCCGATGTTGTCGCCGCCCACCGCCGAGCTGATCACCGACTGCACGTCGGCGATGTTCATGCCGAAGCGCGCGGCGGCGTCGCGGTTGATCGTCACGTCCACATAACGACCGCCGGTCAGGCGTTCGGCCAGCGCGCTGCTGACGCCGGGCACATCCTTCAGTGCCCGCTCGATCTCGCCGGTCACGCGGTCGATCACCGCCAGGTCGGTGCCGGCCACCTTCACGCCCACCGGGCTCTTGATGCCGGTGGCCAGCATGTCGATGCGGTTGCGGATCGGTGGCACCCAGATGTTGGCAACCCCCGGCACCTTGACGATGCGGTCGAGTTCATCGACCAGCTTGTCCTGCGTCATGCCGGGCCGCCACTGATCCTTGGGCTTGAACTGGATCGTGGTCTCGAACATCTCCATCGGCGCCGGGTCGGTCGCGGTCTCGGCGCGGCCGGCCTTGCCGTAGACGCTGGCCACTTCGGGCACGGTCTTGATGAGTCGGTCTGTCTGTTGCAGCAACTCGGCCGCCTTGCCTGCCGAAAGGCCGGGCAGGGCCGACGGCATGTAGAGCAGGTCGCCTTCGTCGAGCCGCGGCATGAACTCAGCCCCGATGTGCTGCAGCGGCCACAGGCTCGACGCCGCGGCCAGCGCGGCAATGAACAGCGTCGTCTTCGGTGCACGCAGCACCGCGTTCAGCAGCGGCCGATAGACCGCGATCAGGAAGCGATTGAGTGGGTTGGTCGTCTCGTCGGGAATGCGCCCGCGGATCAGGTAGCCCATCAGCACCGGGATCAACGTCACCGCCAAGCCGGCCGACGCCGCCATTGCGTAGGTCTTGGTGAACGCCAGCGGCGAGAACAAGCGCCCCTCCTGCGCCTCCAGCGTGAACACCGGAATGAAGCTCAGCGTGATGATCAGCAGCGAGAAGAACAGCGCCGGCCCGACCTCGGCGGCCGAATCGCCGATCACCTGCCAGCGCGCCTCGCCTTCGAGCTTGCCGCCCGGATGCTCATGCCCCCAACGCTCCAGGTGCTTGTGCGCGTTCTCGATCATCACCACCGCGGCATCGACCATCGCGCCGATCGCGATCGCAATCCCGCCGAGCGACATGATGTTCGCGTTCACGCCCTGGTAGTGCATCACGATGAACGCAGCCAGGATGCCGAGCGGCAGCGAGACGATGGCGACGAAGGCCGAGCGCAGGTGGAACAGGAACACGAAGCACACCACGGCGACGACGATGAATTCTTCAATGAGCTTGCGGCCGAGGTTGTCCACCGCACGTTCGATCAGGCCCGAGCGATCGTAGACAGGCACGATCTCCACGCCTTTGGGCAGGCTCGCCTGCAACGACTTCAGCTTCTCCTTCACCGCGCCAATCGTCTCCAGCGCGTTCTTGCCCGAGCGCATCACGATCACACCGCCCGTGGCCTCGCCCTCGCCATCGAGCTCGCCGATGCCACGCCGCATCTCCGGCCCGATCTGGATGCGGGCCACATCGCCTAAGCGCACCGACACGCCGGCCGCGGTGCTGACCAGCGGCACCTTGCGAAAGTCGTCCAGCGACTGAAGGTAGCCGGAGGCGCGCACCACGTACTCGGCCTCGCCGAGTTCGAGCACCGAACCGCCGGCCTCCTGGTTGGCCTTCTGGATCGCCTCGACGACCTTCGTGTGCGGGATGCCGTAAGCCGCGAGCTTGTCTGGGTCGAGCACGATCTGGTACTGGCGAACCATGCCGCCGACCGAGGCGACTTCGGCCACGTTGGGCACGGTCTTCAGCTCGAACTTCAGGAACCAGTCTTGCAGCGCGCGCAACTGCCCCGCGTCCATCGTGCCGCTGCGATCGATGAGCGAATACTGGTAGATCCAGCCCACGCCGGTCGCGTCCGGCCCGAGCGACGCCTTCGCGCCAGCAGGCAATTTCGACTGCACCTGGTTCAGGTACTCGAGCACCCGTGACCGCGCCCAGTACAGGTCGGTGCCGTCCTCGAACAGCACGTAGACGAAACTGTCGCCAAAGAACGAATAGCCGCGCACCGTCTTCGCGCCCGGCACCGAGAGCATCGTCGTCGTCAGCGGATAGGTGATCTGGTTCTCGACGATGCGCGGCGCCTGGCCGGGGTAGGTGGTGCGGATGATCACCTGCACATCGGAGAGATCGGGCAGCGCGTCGAGCGGCGTGCGCAGCACGGAATACACGCCCCAGGCGCTGAGCATCACAGTCGCCAGCAGGACCAGGAAGCGGTTGACGATCGACCAGCGGATGAGCTTGGCAATCATGGCTTGGACTCGACATTCAGCCGCGCCTCGACGCCCTTCAGGCTGGCTTCCGAGTCGATCAGGAACTGCGACGACACCACCACCCGCTGGCCGGCTTCCAGGCCGCGCCTGACTTCGGTCTGGCCGCCGCTTTCGATGCCGATCTCGACCTCGACCGGGCGGAAGCGGCCGCGGTTCTCACCCTCCTCCGCCAGCATCACAAGCGTGCGCTTGCCGGTCTGGATGACGGCTTCGGTCGGCACGAGCAGCGCCTTCTGCTCGCGCATGTCCATGAACTGCATCTGCACGAACATGCCCGGCACCAGCGCAGCGCCGGCGTTCGCCAGTTCGACGCGCGCCTTCAACGTGCGTGTGGTCGGGTCCACCGCGGGCAGGATGGCCTGTACCCTGCCTTCGAACGTTGTGCCCGGTGCGGCCGGGCTTTGCGCGCGCACCTTCGTGCCCGGCCGCAGCAGCGCGATCTGGCTCTCGGGCACCGCGGCCTCGGCCCACACGGTGGCGAGGCCGTTGATGCGAAACAGCGTCGCGCCCGGCATCACGGTCATGCCCTCGCGGGCCGTCAGCTCGGTCACGACACCGGCGATCGGTGCGGCGAGCGTGATCCGCGGCTGGGTGCGGCCACTGCTTTCGACGAGCGCGATCTGCGCCTCGCTCATGCCCACCTGGCGCATCCGCTGGCGTGCGCCATCGACCAGCGGCGCAAGGTCGCCGCCCTGCATCCGGCGGACCGACAAGAACTCTTCCTGCGCGGCAATCCACTCGGGCACGTACAGCTCGGCCAGCGCCTGCCCCTTCGCCACCCGGTCGAGCGTGGCCCGCACATGCAGCCGCTCAACGAATCCGGTCGCGCGCGCCTGCACGATCGCCTGGTCGCGCTCGTTGAAGGCGATGCTGCCGACGGCGGCCAGTTGCGGCGCCAGCGTGCCTTCGACGACCGGCGCCGTGCGAACCCCCAGGTTCTGCTGCACCCGCGGGCTGACGCTGACCTTGCTGCCATCACCGTCGCTGGCGCCGTCGGCATAGACGGGCACCAGCATCATGTCCATGAACGGCGACTTGGCGGGCTGGTCGAACTTGTTCCCCGGCACCATCGGGTCGTGGTAGTACAGCACGCGCTTGCCGGTGGCGGGGTCGATGTCGCCCGCCTTGAGGCCCGCGGCGATGTGCCGGCGTGTGGCTGCTTCGCCCTGGGCAATGCTTTGCGGCAGGGCTGCCGATGGCGCGTCGGGCGCCCCGCTGGCAACCCCGGACGGGGGCGCCATGCCCATGCCGCGCTGCATGCCGGTGGCGTAGAGGCCGTAGCCGGCCGCGGCCAGGAGCCCAGCTGCGAGCAGGCCGAGCCCGAGTGGTTTGCGATTCATCATGGTCACTTCTCCTTCGCCACGGCGGCGGTTTCGCGCCCGGGCGGAATCAGGTATTCGAGCTGGGCCCACAGCGCGGCCGTCTCCATCTCCAGGCGCAGCCGGTCGAGCCGGGTTTCGACTTCCGCGCGCCGCGCTTCGAGCACCTCGTTGAGCGGCCCGCCGCCGCCGCGGTAGCCGGCCAGCGCGGCGCGGGTGCGATCGGTGGCGAGCGGCATCAACGTGCGGTCGTAGTCGGCCAGCCGCTCGCGGCCGGCCTGCCATTGCTGCCACCAGCTTCGGGTCTCGGCGGCGTGTTCGCGCGCGGCTTCCTCGCGCTGGGCGCGCAGTTGTTCGGCCAGCGCGAGCTTGGCCGCGAGCTCGCGGTCCTGCCGGTTCTTCGGGTCGATCTGGAGCGGGATCGAAAGGTTGAGCGAGACCATGTTCGAGTACGCCGGCCCGCGCTGGCTGTAGCTCAGTTCGACGCTCCAGTCGGCGCGCTGGTTGCTGCGGGCGATGTCGGCCTCGGCTTGCGCCACGTCTTCCTGGCGGCGCATCAGGGCCAGTTCCGGGTGCTGGTCCCACGGCGTCTCCAGCGGGCCGGTGCCGAGCTGAAGCAGCGCCAGGTCGGGCGGCGCGGCCAGCGGCTGGGCGGCCTCGGCGCCGACCCAGCGCGCGAGCTTCGTCCCCGCGCTGGCCGCCTGGCTTTCGGCCTGGCGGAGGCGGTCGTCGATCTGCGCCACGGCAGAGCGCGCGGCGAACACATCGGCCTGCGCGCCACGCCCGCCGCGGTAGGCGGCGTCGGCGGCCTCGACCTGCAACGCCGCCTCGGCCCGCTGCGCGCGCAGCAGATCGAGCACGCGCTCCTGGTAGTGGCGCGCGAGCCAGGCGGTCGCGGTGTCGCGGCGCAGCTTGGCCAGCGCCACCGCGCGGCCCACCTCGGCCGCGTCGGCTTCGCGCTCGAAGCGCGCCGCGCGGGCCTGGCGCTTGTCGGCGGCGGTGAGTTGCTGCGTCACGCCGATCGTGCTCTGGGTCATGAAGTCGCGCGTCAGGCTGAACTTGTCCGGGCCATTGACAGGCACGTTGTTGAAGCCGGCCGTCAGCGTCGGGTCGGGCAGTTGCCCGGCGGCCACCGCCATCTCGCGCGAGGCGGTGGTAGCGGCGTCTTGCGCCACGAGCAGGTGCGAGCGGTCTTCCGCGGCGCGCAGGGCCTGGGCCAGCGTCAGCACGGGCTGGGCCTGGCCTGGGGCGCTGGCGAGGGCCGAGCACAGCGCCCACATCGCGACAAGACAACGGCGACGGCGACGCCGACCGCGGCCGTCAAGCGCGCTCGGCGCGGCTTGGGATGAAGCAGGAAACATGAATGACACCTCCAACGACGAAACAGCGGCTTCGTGTCGGCCCGATGCGGTGGTGCGGCCGTGTGAGCAACGGCAGCAGTCCACGCTCGCCATCGAGCCCGACCGGTGCGGCGGGCCGACCCGAGGGGGTCGTCAGCGCGCCGTCGGCGGAAGGATCAAATGCGCAAGCAGCAGTGCAGGAGGGCGTGCGGCGGGAAGGCCGCGGCCAGTGCACTCGACGCCGCAGCCATGGAGCGCGCGGCGGCCACGGGCACAGGGGCCAGTGGCGTCAGGTAGAGGGCGGTCAGCACGGCCACGGGGACGGCCAGCGTCGATGCCTGGTCGCTCTGCTCGCCCTGGTGGCAGTGCGCGGCACAGAGGTTGGGCAGCGACGCATCCATCGCGCCGGCCATTTGCTCGCAGTTCATGGTGGCCGTGTCGGCGATGTCGGCCGTTGCGGAAGCCGCGGTTTCCGAGCCGCCATTCATCGCGGCCGAAAGCATCGGGCAGGCATAAGCCGCAATCGACATCTGCGCGAGCAGCACCACGCCGATAAGCGTGCGGCAGACGGTTTGCAGGAAGCTGCGCTTCACGATCGGCTCAGCCGCGCCGCGAGGGCGCTTGCGGGTCGGCCACTGCCGGCAGGTCGGGTTGCATGCGCCGAGTCTATCGCTGTTGCAGGCGAGTGCGCAGCGGGTATCCTTCGGTCGCCAGCGACCCACGGAGACCCACCTTGATTACTGACTTGTCGAGAGATTCGATCCAGAGCGCGGGCCTGGGTGCGCTGATGCGTGGCGTCGGGCTGGCGGTTCGCTTCCTGCCGATCCCGCAGCCGACGCTGCTGGTCGGCCCGGGTTCGAGCGCGCGGCTGGGGCAGGCGATCGCGGGCTTTGGCCACCGCAAGATCCTGATCGTGACCGACAGCATCATCTCGAAGCTCGGGCTGTTGGCGGCTCTGACCGACGCGTTGACCGCCGGCGGCGCCGAGTTCGTGGTCTTCGACGAGATCACACCCGACGCGCCGATTCCACTGATCGAAAAGGGCATCGACTTCTACCGCGCCAACGACTGCGATGCGATCGTCGCCTTCGGCGGCGGCTCGTCGATGGACGCCTCGAAGGCCATCGCGGTGGCGATTTCCAATCCGTCGAAACCGCTGCGCAAGCTGGCCGGCTACTTCAAGGGTCTGCGCAGCCCGGTGCGCATCTATGCCGTGCCGACCACCGCCGGCACCGGCTCCGAAGTCACCGTCGCGGCGGTGATTTCAGACCCCGAGAACCACTCGAAGATGGTGATCGTCGACACCCGGATGGTGCCCAAGATGGCGGCGCTCGACCCGACGTTGATGACCGGCCTGCCGCCGCACATCACCGCCGCGACCGGCATCGACGCGCTGACCCATGCGATCGAAGCCTTCGTCGGCCACTGGTGCACGCCCTACTCCGACGGCATGGCGCTCTCGGCCGTGGGCCTGATCTTCGAGAACCTGCGCGTCGCCTACCGCGACGGCGGCAACCTGCAGGCGCGCGAACAGATGGCGCTCGCCTCAACCTACGCCGGCTTCGCCTTCACCCGCGCCAACGTGGGCTTCGTGCACGCCATCGCCCACCAGTTCGGCGGGCGCTACCACACGCCGCACGGCCTGGCCAACGCGATCATGCTGCCCAAGGTGCTGGCCTACTCCAGCCCGGCCATCACGGCGCGGCTTGCCTTGCTCGCCGTGCGTGCCCGCGTCGGCACCGACGACGAACCGGACGAAGTGCTGGCGCAGAAGTTCATGGACGCGGTGGCCGCGCTCAACGCCGACCTCGGCATCCCGACCTTCCTTGCGGCGCTGAAGGAAGACGACATTCCCGCCCTCGCCAAGGCCGCCTGCTGGGAGGCAAACACCGGGTACCCAGTGCCGCGCTACATGTCGCAACAGGTTTGCGAAGACATCATCCGCCAGGCCTTGCCGCCGGTTGCCGCCGCACCGAAGAAGCCAGCGCCGCGTCGCCGAAAAGCAGCCGCTTGAATACAGCCGACCAGAACAATCAAAGGAGTCAATGCATCATGAAGAAAGTCGTCACCGTCACCCTGGGTTCGTCGAAGAAAGACTTCGAGTTCAAGACCGAATTCCTCGGCCAGCCGTTTTCGGTGCGCCGCCTGGGCGCCGACAACGACACCGGCAAGGCCTGGGAGCTGATGCGCCGCCAGCAGGCCGTTGCCGACGCGATCGGCCTGGGCGAGATTGCCGATCATGTGCAGGTCGGCCTGCGCACCGTGGTCAACCGGGAAACCAAGCGACTGACGAACGTGGTGACGCGCGTGCCGGTGACGACCGGCGCCACGCTGCGCCGCCTGCTGCAGGTGCGCGCGGTGCGCTACGTGCAGAAGGAACTCGGCAACTACTTCAACAACAACCTGGTGCTGTTCCTGTCGGGCATGCGCAACTACGACATGGCGGTGGCGCTGGCCGACTACACCAAGAACCTGAGCTTTGCCGACCCGGTGTTCCAGACCGGCTCGCTGGTGATGCTTCATTCGCTTGAGCAGCTGGAGCTGTACGCACGCGGCAGCGAGCTGGTGCTCAACAACAAGCCGGCGCAGTTCCTCGAGGCGGCGCTGGCCGGCTTCAAGAACGGCCGTGTGGCGAGCGTGGTCGCCAAGTCGCACGTGATCGTGGGCACCTTCGCCGAGATCAAGGCGGTGGGCAGCGCCGCCAACCTGGCAGGCAAGACGCTCATCACCTCGGCGGTGGACGACGAGCGGATGGCGTTCTTCAAGGCGAGCAAGGTCAACCTGGTGATCGACGTCTCGCCCAAGCTCTTCGACGAGGTGGTGGGCGTCAACACCATCGAAGCGATGATCCTGGCCGCGGTGGGCAAGCCGGCGCTGGAAATGTCGGACGAGGACTTCGAGGAGATTCTCGATGACCTGAACATCACCCCGCGGCTGCTGCACCCGACCGGCAAGTTCCGCAACATCCGCCGCTTCGCGTTCGTGGTTCACCCGCTGAGCCAGGAGTTCATCAAGAAGGGCTTTCCGGTGCCCAAGGCGACGCCCAAGTTCATCATGGACCGCGTCGAGTCGCTGGCCGCGTACCTGCCGCCGATGGTCTATTGCAAGAT
>JANOVJ010000676.1:0-2878 GCA_031417295.1 bacterium
GCTACATCGCGCTCGACTTCGGCATCATCGGCACGCTGACCGAGACCGACAAGGAATACCTCGCCTACAACTTCATCGCCTTCTTCAGGCGCGACTACAAGAGAGTGGCCGAGTTGCACATCGAAAGCGGCTGGGTGCCGCCGAACACGCGGGTCGACGAGCTCGAAGGCGCGATCCGCGCCGTCTGCGAGCCGCACTTCGACCGCCCGCTGAAGGACATCTCGCTCGGCCAGGTGCTGCTGCGGCTGTTTCAGACCTCGCGGCGGTTCAACGTCGAGATCCAGCCGCAGCTCGTGCTGCTGCAGAAGACGCTGCTCAACATCGAGGGCCTCGGCCGCCAGCTCGACCCTGAGCTCGACCTGTGGACGTCGGCCAAGCCGTTCCTCGAGCGCTGGATGAACGACCAGGTCGGCTGGACCGGCTTCGTCGAGCGGCTCAAGAACGAGGCGCCGCGCTATGTGCAGTTGATCCCGGAACTGCCGCGGCTGATCCACCAGGCGCTGCAGAGCCCGCCGCGGATCGAGCCACGCCTGTTGGAGGCGCTGCTGACGGAGCAGCGCCGCACCAACCGGCTGTTGCAGGGCATCGCCTACGGCGGCATCGGCTTCGTGTTTGGCTTGCTGGCGATGCAGGCGCTGGTTCACCTGTACTGAGCGCCGGCCGCTATTTTCCGGCCTTGAACCGGGTGAAGACGCGCGTCTGCACGCGGCGGATGTCTTGCGGCAGGCTGTCGGGCGCGGTCATCCCGGCCAGGGCTTCGGCGCTCAGAAAGATCGACGCGTTGGCCGCCACATCCTTGTTGACGAACTTCAGCGAGGCCTTGTTGGGGTTGGCGTAGAAGACCTTGTTCGTCAGCGTCGCATGCACCTCCGGGCGCAGGATGTAGTTGATGAACAGGTGCGCGTTTTTCGGGTGCGGCGCGTCGGCCGGAATGGCCATCGAGTCGAAGAACAGCGTCGCGCCGCGGGCCGGCACCAGGGCTTCGATCACTTGGCCGTTCTTGGCCGCCAGCGCGCGGGCGCGAGCGATGTTGATGTCGCCCGAATAGCCCATCACCGCACACAGCGCGCCGCTGGCCAGCTCGTCGATGTAGCCCGACGAGGAAAAGCGCGTGATGTAGGGCCGCACCTTCGCCAGCATCGCGGCGGCGGCGGCGTAGTCGGCCGCGTTGCGGCTGAACGCGGGCTTGCCGACATGGAGCATCGCGACCGGCAGCACCTCGGACGCCGAATCGAGAAAACTGATGCCGCAGCCCTTCAGCTTCAAAGCGTACTTCGGGTCGAACAGCAGCGACCAGGGGTTCTCCGGCATCGGCACATCGCCCAGCGCCTTCTTCACCTTGCCGACGTTGATGCCCACCGTGACGTAGCCCCACAGCCAGTCGACCAGGTACTGGTTGCCGGGGTCCACCTGGGCCATCTGCGCCAGGATCGCCGGGTCGAGGTTGCCCCAGTTCGGCAGCAGCGAGCGGTCGAGCTTTTGCAGCAGCTTGCCCTCGATCTGCTGCTTGGCGAAGTGCGCGCCGGGCACCACGATGTCGTAGCCTGTCTTGCCGACCATCAGCTTGGCATGGAGGATTTCGTTGGTGTCGTAGTTGTCGTAGTTGACCTTGATGCCGGTCTCGCGCTCGAAATTCCTGATCGTGTCTTCGGCGATGTAGTCGGACCAGTTGTAGATGTTCAGCACCCGGGCCTCGGGCCTGCCGGGCGGCGCCACCGTGGCCGGGCCGGCGGCGAGCAGCAGGGCCGGCAATGCGCTGAGCGTGGCCGCGATCGCGCGGCTGAAGAGGTTGCGGGTCAAAGCGTTCTCCGTGGGAGGGGGCGTGGGGCCGTTCATGCGGGGATCGACGCCACCGCGCCGGGTGGATTCCACACCGATTCTAGGATCGCCCGTGCCGCCCCGGTCGCGCCACCCCGGCGGACTGCGAGCGCGCCCGTATAATTTGTGGTTTTTCTTTTCGAATCAAGGGTTCCGGCAATGCCGATCTACGCTTATCGCTGCGCCACCTGCGGGCACGCCAAAGACGTGCTGCAAAAGATGTCGGACCCGCTGCTGACCACCTGCCCGTCCTGCGGCGCTGAAACCTTTGTCAAGCAACTCACGGCGGCCGGTTTCCAGCTCAAGGGCTCCGGCTGGTACGTGACCGACTTCAAGGGCGGCCCGCCGGCCACCAAAAGCGATACCGGATCGTCCGACGCCGGCAAGGCCGACGCGGCCAAGCCAGGCGCTGCCGGCGAGCCCGCTGCCAAGACGGCCGAGGGCGCCGCGCCGGCCACAGCGGGAGCCGCCCCACCCGCCGCCAGCCCTTCGGCCAGCCCGAGCCCCAGCCCCAGCCCGGCGCCGGCCGCGTCGGGCCCTGCGCCGAGCGCGAAGTGACGCGCCCCGGCCCGGCCCGACCGACGCGACTGACAAGATTCACGAGATTCACGTGAGGAAGTACCTGATCACCGGCCTGCTGGTCTGGCTGCCGCTCACCGTCACCATCTGGGTACTGCAAGCGGTGCTGGGCACGCTCGACGATGTGTTCGGCGCCGTGCTGAGTGCGAGCCAGGCCCTGCTGCCGAGCGCGGCCCATGCGCCGATCGAAACCTTGCGCCACGTGCCCGGGCTCGGCGTCGCGGTACTGCTGGCCACGCTGCTCATCACCGGTGCGTTCGCGACCAACATCTTCGGCCAGTGGTGGTTGCGCCAGGGCAACCGGGTGCTGAACAAGATTCCGATCGTCAAGTCGATCTACAACTCGGTCAAGCAGGTCTCGGACACGCTGTTCTCCAGCAGCGGCCAGGCCTTCCGCGAAGCGGTGCTGGTGCAGTACCCACGCCAGGGCGCGTGGACGATTGCGTTCGTCACCGGCCGGCCCAGCGGCGAGGTGGCGCAG
>JANOVJ010000677.1:0-3412 GCA_031417295.1 bacterium
CGCACGTCTCGCTGTTCGACGGCACGCTGCAAGGGCTGATGCGCACCGACAAGCCGGCGTTCTGCTTCCAGGGCCACCCGGAGGCCTCTCCCGGCCCGCACGACATTTCCTACTTGTTCGACCGCTTCACGGCGCTGATGACGCAAGCGATGACCGACCAGCAAGCGGAGAAGAAGAATGCCTAAGCGCACCGACCTTCAATCCATCCTCATCATCGGCGCCGGCCCGATCATCATCGGCCAGGCCTGCGAGTTCGATTACTCCGGCGCCCAGGCCTGCAAGGCGCTGCGCGAAGAAGGCTACAAGGTCATCCTCGTCAACAGCAACCCGGCGACGATCATGACCGACCCGGAGATGGCCGATGTGACGTACATCGAGCCGATCACGTGGCAGGTGGTCGAAAAGATCATCGCGAAAGAGCGCCTGAGCGCTCCGGACGAAAAGATGGCGGTGCTGCCGACGATGGGTGGCCAGACGGCGCTGAACTGCGCATTGGACCTGCACAAACACGGTGTGCTGGCGAAGTACGGCGTCGAGATGATCGGCGCCAACGAACACGCCATCGAAAAGGCCGAGGACCGGCTGAAGTTCAAGGACGCGATGACGAGCATCGGTCTCGGTTCCGCGCGCAGCGGCATCGCGCATTCGATGGACGAGGCGCTGGTGGTGCAAAAGCGCATCTCGGTCGAGACGGGGGGCAATGGCTTCCCGATGGTCATCCGTCCCAGCTTCACACTCGGCGGCACCGGCGGCGGTATCGCCTACAACCCCGACGAATTCGAGGAAATCTGCAAGCGCGGGCTCGACCTGTCGCCGACCAAGGAACTGCTGATCGAAGAGTCGCTGATCGGCTGGAAAGAGTACGAGATGGAGGTCGTGCGCGACCACGCCGACAACTGCATCATCGTCTGCTCGATCGAGAACCTCGACCCGATGGGCATCCACACCGGCGACTCGATCACGGTCGCGCCGGCGCAGACGCTGACCGACAGGGAATACCAACTGCTGCGCAACGCCAGCATCGCGATCCTGCGCGAGATCGGCGTCGATACCGGCGGCTCGAACGTCCAGTTCGCGATCGATCCGGCAACCGGTCGGATGGTCGTGATCGAGATGAACCCGCGCGTGTCGCGCTCGTCGGCGCTGGCCTCCAAGGCAACCGGTTTTCCGATCGCCAAGGTCGCGGCCAAGCTGGCGGTGGGCTACACGCTCGACGAACTGCGCAACGACATCACCGGCGGTGCCACGCCGGCCAGCTTCGAGCCCAGCATCGACTACGTGGTGACGAAGATTCCGCGTTTTGCGTTCGAGAAATTCCCGGCTGCCGATTCGCGGCTGACGACGCAGATGAAGTCGGTCGGCGAGGTGATGGCGATGGGCCGCACTTTCCAGGAAAGTTTCCAGAAGGCGCTGCGCGGGTTGGAGACCGGCATCGACGGCCTGTCCGAGCGCAGCACCGACCGCGAAGAAATCATCCAGGAAATCGGCGAAGCCGGGCCGGAACGCATTCTCTACGTGGGCGACGCCTTTCGCATCGGCATGAGCCTGCAGGAAGTGTTCGAGGAAACGGCGATCGACCCGTGGTTCCTGGCCCAGATCGAGCAGATCGTGACGACCGAGGGCGCGCTGGCGGGCCGCAAGGTCGAGGCGTTGTCGGCCGAGGAACTGCGCTACCTCAAGCGCATGGGCTTCAGCGACCGACGCCTCGCCAAGCTGCTGGCCACCCACCAGCACGAGGTGCGCCAGCGCCGCCACGCGCTCGGCGTGCGCCCGGCCTACAAGCGCGTCGATACCTGTGCGGCCGAGTTCGCAACCGAGACGGCCTACCTCTACTCGACCTATGAGGACGAGTGCGAAGCCGAGCCCACCGATCGCAAGAAGATCATGGTTCTCGGGGGCGGGCCGAACCGGATCGGACAGGGCATCGAGTTCGATTACTGCTGCGTTCACGCGGCGATGGCGATGCGCGAAGACGGCTACGAGACCATCATGGTCAACTGCAACCCCGAAACCGTCTCGACCGACTACGACACCTCGGACCGGCTGTATTTCGAGCCGGTGACCCTGGAAGACGTGCTCGAAATCGTCGACAAGGAAAAGCCGGTCGGCGTGATCGTGCAGTACGGCGGGCAGACGCCGTTGAAGCTCGCGCTCGACCTGGAGCGCGCGGGCGTGCCCATCATCGGGACCTCTCCGGACAGCATCGACATGGCCGAAGACCGCGAACGCTTCCAGAAGCTGCTGCACACCATTGGCCTGAAGCAGCCGCCGAATCGCACGGCGCGCACCGAAGAAGCGGCCAAGGCGCTGGCCGCCGAGATCGGCTACCCGCTGGTGGTGCGCCCGAGCTATGTGCTCGGGGGCCGCGCGATGGAGATCGTCCACGGTGAGAAAGACCTGGAGCGCTACATGCGCGAAGCGGTCAAGGTGTCGGAGAAGTCGCCGGTGTTGCTGGACCGCTTCCTCGACGACGCGATCGAAGTCGATGTCGACTGCATCAGCGACGGCACCGATGTGATGATCGGCGCGATCATGGAGAACGTCGAACAGGCGGGCATCCACTCCGGCGACTCGGCGTGCTCGTTGCCGCCGTATTCGCTGCCCGCCGCGCTGCAAGACGAGTTGCGCCGCCAGACCATCCTGATGGCCCGGGCGCTCAAGGTGGTGGGCCTGATGAACGTGCAGTTCGCGATCCAGGGCGAGGGCGATGCGGCGGTTGTCTACGTGCTCGAAGTCAACCCGCGCGCCTCGCGCACCGTGCCGTTCGTTTCCAAGGCCACCGCCCAGCCGCTGGCGAAGATCGCGGCGCGCTGCATGGTGGGGCAGGCGCTGGGCTCGCAGCGCGCGCACAAGGGCGAGCCGCCGCGCGAGATCGTGCCGCCGTATTTTTCGGTCAAGGAAGCGGTTTTTCCGTTCAACAAGTTCCCCGGCGTCGACCCGATCCTCGGGCCCGAGATGCGTTCGACCGGCGAGGTGATGGGGGCCGGGCGCAGCTTCGGCGAAGCCATGCTGAAGAGCCAGCTCGGCGCTGGCTCCCGCCTGCCCACCGAAGGCAAGGTGTGCATCACGGTGCGTGACGGCGACAAGGCACGCGCGGTGGCAGTGGCGCGAGACCTGCATGGGCTCGGGTTCCAGATCGTCGCCACCCGCGGCACCGCCGCTGCGATCCTGGCCGGCGGCGTGCCGGTGCGCACCGTCAACAAGGTCAAGGACGGGCGGCCGCACATCGTCGACATGGTCAAGGGCGGCGAGATCCAGCTCGTATTCACCACGGTGGATGAAACGCGCACCGCGATTGCTGACTCGCGCCACATCCGCCAAGCTGCGTTGGCCCACCGCATCACCTACTACACCAGCATGGCCGGTTGTGAGGCGGCGGTCGAAGGCATGAAGCACCAGGCCGATCTGGTGG
>JANOVJ010000678.1:0-3914 GCA_031417295.1 bacterium
GCCGCCCCACAGCCGCTCGGGCGGCAGCTTGCGCGGCGGATGCGGTCGGGGCGGCCAGCGGCGCACGGCCTGCATCATCACCAGCGCGCTCGCCACGGCCAGCCCGAACACGACGCTGCTGCCGGCGAATGCGAAGACCACGCCGGCCAGCGCCGGGCCGAGGGCGCGGGCGCCGTTGAAGGCCATCGCGATCATCGTGATCGCCTGCGGCAATTCGTGGCGCTCGATGGTGTCGCTGACGGCCGAGTTCCAGGCCGGCGACTGCAACGCGGTGCAGGCACCCATCACGAAGGTGAAGGCCAGCAGCGTCACCGGCCCGGCCAGGTGCGCGGCGGCCAGCCCGGTGAGCAGCAACGCGGCGGCGGCGTAGACCGCCAGCGAACCGAGGATCAGGCGCCGCCGGTCGGTGATGTCGGCCAGCACGCCGGCCGGCAGCGAGAGCAGGAACATCGGCAGGAACGCTGCCGTCTGCACCAGCGCGGCAAGGAAGGACGAGCGCGTGGTCTGCACCATCAGCCACGACACGGCCATGGTGTGCATCGCGTTGCCGAGGAAGTAGATGCCGCCCGAAATCCACAGGCCGCGAAAGGCGGGGTGGCGCAGCGGGGTCCAGGTCGAGGTGGCGCGGCTCATGGCCCGCTGATTGTGCATGCGCGGGGGGTGCGCGGGCCGGCGGCGGTCTACCGGCAATCCGTCACGCGCCGCGGCACCACTCCCCGCAAACCAGTGGGCTCAAACTGTTGCGCGCCCCCTCATTGGGGTGATGCCGGCCGGCCCGCACGCAGTCACGATGGCGGCATCACTTCAGGAGTGCAGCATGTCTGGAGAAGTTCAAGCCAAGTCCGCCGATCGCACGCATGGCATCGACCACAGCTCGGCCGCGCCGCCGGTGGCCATTCCGCGCGGTCACGTGGGCGAATTCGTGATTCCCGGCACCGGCAAGCTGGTGTGGTGGACAGGCCGGGTCGCGATCGGCCTGCGCCACACGCCGCAGCGCTGCTTCGAGCCGGTGGCGCAATCGTCGCTGTGGATCCAGACGCTGATGCTCGGTGGGTTGCGAAGGCGCGGCACGGCGCAGCCTTGACGCTTCGCGTCATCCGGCCGTCGGGGCCTGCCAGCCCCGGGCCGCGCACAAACGGGGGCCGAGGCGACCTGCCTTGATTTCCGGACGCCGTGCATGAACCCAACGATCCCCGCGACCCTGATTCCCGGCGACGGCATCGGCCCCGAAATCGTCGACGCCACGCTCGCGGCGCTCGACGCCCTCAAGGCCCCGTTCGAGTGGGATCGCCAGATTGCCGGCCTCGAAGGCGTGAGGGTGGCCGGCGACCCGCTGCCGCAAGCCACCCTCGACAGCATTCGCCGCACCCGGCTGGCATTGAAGGGCCCACTGGAAACCCCGTCGGGTGGCGGCTACCGCTCGTCGAATGTGCGGCTGCGCGAGCAATTCAGCCTCTACGCCAATCTGCGGCCGGCGCTCACCATCGTGCCCGGCGGCCGCTTCGACAACATCGACCTGGTGGTGGTGCGCGAGAACCTCGAAGGCCTCTACATCGGTCACGAACATTTCGTGCAGATCGACGACGACCCGCACGCCGTAGCCATGGCCACCGGCATCAACACCCGCGCCGGCAGCCGGCGGCTGCTCGAGTTCGCGTTCGCGCATGCCGTTGCCACCGGCCGCAAGAAGGTGACGATCGTGCACAAGGCCAACATCATGAAGGCGCTGACCGGCATCTTCCTGGAGACCGGCCTGGAGCTGTACGAACGCAAGTACAAGGGCCAGTTCGCGCTCGACAGCGTGATCATCGACGCCTGCGCGATGAAGCTGGTGTTGAACCCCTGGCAGTTCGACGTGCTGGTGACGACCAACCTGTTCGGCGACATTTTGTCGGACCTGGTGGCCGGGCTCGTCGGCGGCCTGGGCATGGCACCGGGCGCCAACATCGGCGCCGACGCGGCGATCTTCGAGGCCGTGCACGGCTCGGCGCCCGACATCGCCGGCAAGGGCTTGGCGAATCCGACCGCGCTGTTGCTGGCGGCGGCGATGATGCTCGACCATGTGCAACTCACCGACAAGGCAACGCGCCTGCGCCAGGCCATCGACGCGACGCTGAATATCGACAAGGTGCGCACGGGTGATCTGGGCGGCAACGCCAGCACCACGGCCTTCACGCAGGCGCTCGTGAGCCGGATCGCGAACGGCTGAGAGGCTTGCCCCGTTTCAAGGCCCGGTCGACGCCGGTGCCGCTTCGGTCTGCAGCGGCATGTCCTGGTGCAGCTTGCGGCGGGCGAAGCGCCAGTGCCCGTCGACCCGTTTCAGCGCGTCTTCATAGCGCCCCGTCATCACCACGCGCACGCCCTTGTCCGAGGTCGTCATGAGCTGCACGTAGGAGGATGAGCTGGCGCGGTCGCCGTCGATGCGGGACAGAATGTTCATCGTGAAGTGCTTGAGCGCGTGCAGCCGCTGCCGGTAGCCGGCTTCGTAGCCGTTCGCAAAGCCGCGGATCGCCTCGATGCCGGCAAGCACCTTGCCCAGGCCGTCGAACACCGCGTCGTCGGCCCAGCAGGCGAGCCAGGCTTCGTAGTCGCCGCGGTCGAGCGACTGGTTGTAGCGGGCGATCAATTCCTCGATCGCGTTCTTGTCTTCAAGGTGGGTTGTCATCGCTGCCTCCTACTTGCCCATGTACGCTTCAAGCGTCTTGTGAAAGTGCCGAATGCGGCTCTCTTGGTACACGCTCATCGTCGCCCCCGGCTTCTTGCTCGCCCGGATGCCGCGCTGGATGCGCTTCAAATTCTCGGTGTCCTGGTCGGTCACGTCGGCGGCCGATCCCATGCCCGGCACCTTGTGCCACGAGTCGTGCAGGCCGACGATGGTCGCCTTGCGCACCGGCGGGTGCGTGCCATCTTCCGCCTTCGCGAACAGCATCATGATTTCCATGATGCATTCCTCCGGGTTGTCGCCGTTCGGCCGGAAGCGGTAGACCAGCGGCGTCGCCATGCCGGCCCAGGGGCCGAGGTTGGGAAACAGGAAGTACTGGATCAGGTCGATCGCCTCGCTGGTGGACAGGTTCGAGAAATCACGCCCGGCCGACTTCGAGAAGCGCGCGCGGGCGTGGTCGGCCAGCTTTTCGCGCGCCGATTCGCCCTCGCCGACCGTGATCTCGCGGTTGGCGTAGAACGCGATGTCGCGCTGCATCGCATCCACGATCTTCTGCTGTGGGTAGTTGCCGAGCGCCGGGCTGGCCACGCCCTCGGGCATCACAAAGCGGTTGACGTGGCGGCCATCGAACACGTCGTACTGGGTGTTGGTGTCTGCTGTGTACTCGACCGACTGCGGGTGCGTGGCTGCTATGTGAAAGCCCTCCATGAAGGCCTCCTGCGCCAGCTTCCAGTTGCAGGGCAGCACCTTGCCGCCGTGCACGGCCTTGTAGCGGTTCTCCAGCCCGAAGGCCTTGAAGTGCTCGGGCAGGCATTCGAGGTAGCTTTCCAGCGGCTCGCAGAGCGGGTCAAAGTTGATGAACACGAAGCCGGCCCAGAGGCCGACCTGCGCTTCGGGCAGGCAGAACTTCTCGCGGTCCACCTGCGGAAAGTCCCAGGCACAGGGCAGCCCGGCGAGCTTGCCCTCCAGGTCCCAGGTGATGCCGTGCACCGGGCACTTGATGTGGCGCACGTTGCCGCCCTCGGTGCGCAGGATGGTGCCGCGGTGCAGGCACGAGTTGACGTAGGCGCGAATGTCGTTCCGCCCGGTGCCGGTGCGCACGACGATCAGCGAGTCGTGCACGATGTCGTAGACCTCGGTGTCGCCGACCTCGGGAATGTCCTCGACCCGGCAGGCCATCTGCCAGGTCTTGCGCCACACCGTTTCGATCTCGCGCTCGTGCCAGCCGCGGCTGTAGTAGCGGTCGAGCGAC
>JANOVJ010000679.1:0-2368 GCA_031417295.1 bacterium
CGCCCAGGCCGAGGCCACTGCCAGCGAATCGAGCGGCAGCGGCGCAGCCGAGAGGGCCACGACCAGGGTCGCCAGCAGCAGCACCGCGTCGCGCAGCAGCGTCAGCACGAACAGCGACGAGAACAACCCCATGCACAGCAGGCCGGCCCAGGCCAGCGCATCGGCCAAGGGCCCGCGCGCGATGCGCCGGGCGAGGAAACCAAGTGGCATCAGCAGCGCAGAAGCGACCAGCGTTGCTGCCAGTGCAGCGAGCGCGAGGCTCGACCCGGCCAGCGCCGGCAGCAGCCGCCAGCCGACATAGGCGTGAAGCAGCGACGAAATCAGGAAGACGGGCATCCGTCTTACATGGGTCCGCGGCAGCCATCCTTCAACCGTGCCCGGGAACGAGTTGCGACCGGCGAGAATCGGCTGATGTCTACCAACCCGCTCGACGCCCTGGTCACAACGGCCACCCAGGCCTGGCTGGAGAAGGCCGTGATCGGCTTGAACCTGTGCCCGTTCGCCAAGGCGGTGCACCTGAAGCGGCAGATCCGTTACGTTGTCAGCGCTGCCGTCGATGAAGAAGCGCTGCTCGGCGATCTGCTCCACGAGCTGAAGTTTCTGGCCGCCGTCGACCCCGAGCAAACCGAAACGACGCTGCTGATCCACCCCCACGTGCTCGGCGACTTCCTGGCCTACAACGACTTTCTCGACCTGGCCGACGCCGCGGTGGCCGAACTCGGGCTCGAAGGCGAGATCCAGGTCGCGAGTTTTCACCCGGCCTACCAGTTTGCCGGCACCGCGCCCGACGCCATCGAGAACTTCAGCAACCGCGCGCCGTACCCGACGCTGCACCTGCTGCGCGAAGCCAGCGTCGAGAAAGCCGTGGCCGCCTTCCCCGACACGGCCGACGCGGCCGACGTTTACGAGCGCAACATCGCAACGCTGCGCGCGCTGGGGCCGGCCGGCTGGCGGCAGCTTTGGGTGGCGCAGGGCGCTGCCATAACCGAGGGACCCGAGGAGCCGTGATGTCCATCAACGCTTCAACCCGACCCGGCCTCGTGCCGCCGCGCCTTGCCTTCGGCATCGTGTCGATCGGCCTGCTGTTGGGCGGCTGTGCCTCGACGGCGCCCCAGCTCGGCGCGCAATACGTCGATCCGCAGCTTCCCAAGCAGGCCCTGCGCGGCGCGGCGATCCTCGTCGTCTGCGAGGCGACCGAGCCGGCACTCAAGCTGATTTGCGAGCGCCAGGTCTCGGCCCAGTTGGTGCTGCTCGGCGCGCGGCCGCTGACCGATGCGACGCTCGTGAACCCCGTGCCTGGCCGCGAGGCACCGGCCGGGCAGTACCTGCCGGCGGCGCAGGCTGCGGGCGCGCGCGCCGTGTTCAGCACGACGCTGGCGCCGGACTTCTCGATCCCCAGCGCCGCGCCGTCTTTCAGCATCGGCATCGGTGGTTTCGGCGGCTCGGGCGGCGGCTACCGCGGCGGCAGCTCGGTGGGCGGCGGCGTCGGCGTGACGCTGCCGGTGGGCGGTGCGCCGGGCGCCACGAGCGGCCTGGCCGCGACGGGCTCGATCGTCGATGCCGGCAGCGGCCGCGTGATGTGGGCCACGAAGGCCCTCACGCCGCCCTCGGCCGACGTGAACGGCCAGATCGCCGAGGCCGCTCGGGCCTTGACCGCGGCGGCCCAGCAGGCCGGTCTTTTTTGATCGGGAGCGACCGGCGTGAGCGGGCCGGACCGGGCTCGGCCGGGCGCGTCGGCTACGGCTCGACAATCAAGGTGCGAAACGTTTGCCGGGCGAGCGGCAGCTTCTTGCAATCGACGCCGGCCGTCTTCACGCCGCCGTCGTCGCTGAGCAGCTGCACGTTGCCGGCCGGCGGTGCCAGCGCGAACATCGCCTCGGGCCGCAGACCTTGCAGATCAACGCCGGCCACGGCGGCGGGCGCGTCGCCGGGACGGCCCGACCAGCGGTACAACGCAAAGCCGCCGCTGTTGTCCGGCGGCCCGGCAACGATCAGGTAGCTCGACCCGACACGATCGATGCTGCGGATGCCGCGCCGGTCAAGATCGAGCTCGATCGCGGCGCCGAACTTCGCGCGCTGGCCCTGCACCACCTCGGCCGGGTTGTCGAGCGGGATCACCAGCGCGCGATGCGCGTGCGCCAGCGGGTTGCGCAGCCCGATCAGCAGCCGGCCGTCGGGCGTGGCGGCGAGGCCTTCGATGTTCAGCCCGCCCTTGGCCTCGGGCGGGCGCCGCGCTGCCTCTGCGAGCTGGTACGGCTTGAGCGCGTCGGTGTGGGCCATGTCATGCAGCAGCTTCGTGTAAGCCTCGCCAACCGGCACGACTGCGGGCGGCGAGCCGGGCCGCAGCTCGGTCGCAAAGAAGCGCTGC
>JANOVJ010000680.1:0-4505 GCA_031417295.1 bacterium
CCGTTGCCGCCGAGCGCGTTCATGGTGTCGATGAACAAGGGGTTGCCCATCATGCGAACCTTCTGGCCCTTCAGGTCGGCCGGCGTGCGCACCGGCTTCTTGGTGTACAGGCTGCGCGAGCCGCCGTCTTGCCAGGCCAGCGCGACCAACCGGGCCTGGCTGGCGGTGATCTTGTCGAGGATCTCCTGGCCGATCGGCCCGTCGATCGGCCCGCATGTGCGCCTCGTCGCGGAACACGAACGGCATGTTGAAGACATTGACCTCGGGCACCACCGAGCCGACCGGCCCGAGCGAGGTGCGCAGGATCTGGATCGCGCCGATCTGCGTCTGCTCCAGCATCGTTTTTTCGTCGCCGAGCACGCTGCTCGGGAACATCTGCATCTTGTACTTGCCCTTGGTCGCAGCCTCGAACTTCTTGCCCATGTTCTCGGTCGCGACGACGGTGGGGTAGCCGGGCGGGTGCACGTCGGCGGCCTTGAGCACGGTCTGGGCGGTGGTGGCCAACGGGAAGGCGAAGGCCATTGCGGCCAGCGTGGCGGCGGCGAGAAGCGGGCGGCGGAAGGTCATCTCAGGTCTCCTTGACGGGCAATTTCTTGGGGTCGTGATGCCGACAACGTCGGCGGGAGGAAACACGCCGAGGCGGTGCGCACCGACCGGGATGCGTGCTCATTCGAACGGGCCGGCACGCACGAACGCGCCGCCCTGGTAGCGCGCGGCGGGATCGGCCAGGTCGGGCTCGGGGGTGCGTGCGTAGACCGCGTCGCGAAAGACGTCGGAGCTGTCTTGCGGCACGTAGCCCACATGGCGCGCGCGGCGGTTGTCCCACCAGGTGACGGCGTTGTCGGACATGCCGAAGACGATGGTGTGGCCGAGCACCGGGGTCGTGAGGCAGGCGGTCACGAGCCGGTGCAGGTCGGCGAAGCTGAGCCAGGTGGCCAGCATCCGGCGGTCTTTGGGTTCGGCAAACGAGGAGCCAATGCGCACGCAGGCGGTCTCTATCCCCCAGCGGTCGAAGTACAGGCGCGCCAGGTCCTCGCCAAAGGCCTTGCTCAAGCCGTACAAGCCGTCCGGGCGCGGCGGCGCATCGGCAGTGATGGTTTCGCCCTGGCTGTAGAAACCGGTGACGTGGTTCGAGCTGGCGAAGACGATCCGCTTCACGCCGTGCTTGCGCGCTGCCTCATACAGGTTGAACGCGCCGATGATGTTGGCCTGCAGGATGGGCCCGAACGGCGCCTCGACGGAGACGCCGCCGAGGTGGACGATGGCGTCGACGCCGGCCACCATCTCGTGCACCGCGGCGGCATCGGCGAGGTCGGCCAGCACCACCTCTTCGGCCTCCCCCGCATCGCCAAAGGGCTGGATGTCCGACAGGCGGAGCACGGCGCAATTCGCCTTCAGGCGGCGGCGCAGTTCCTGGCCCAGGCCGCCCGCGGCGCCGGTGAGCAAGAGCCTGTGGTGAATCCGGATCGTCATTGCACCATCGAGCCTGCTGGTTTCTGCGGAGGGTTCGCCGCTGGACTTTTGGCGGGGCTTTGCTACAGTCGGCCCGTGCACAAAGTCATACGTTGTCTGATGACTGAAGATTCTCAAGGCCACG
Source organism: bacterium (assembly GCA_031417295.1). Classification (GTDB taxonomy): domain Bacteria; phylum Pseudomonadota; class Gammaproteobacteria; order Burkholderiales; family Burkholderiaceae_C; genus CAIKUF01. Next base: position 1,598 of record JANOVJ010000680.1, read on the forward strand.
CCCCGCCCGTGTCAATGCTTTCCGGATGGAATCAAGGCAAACCCTAGGTCAAACCGACAAGGCGGCCGCTGCGGCGGCGCCCGAGGCCGAGCCGCGCGTGCGCCGCCGCGGCGGCCTCGTGAGCGCCATCGTCGACAGCCTCTCTGCCAGCGTGCGCGAGGGCCGGCTGCAACCCGGCGCGAAGCTGCCGACCGAGGCCGAGATCATGTCGCGCTTCGCTGTCAGCCGCACCGTGGTGCGCGAATCGCTGTCGCGGCTGCAGGCCTCGGGGCTGGTCGAGACGCGCCATGGCATCGGCACCTTCGTGCTGCCGCCGCAGCAAGCGGGCAACTTCAAGATCCTGGCCGAAGACTTCGCCACCGTCGCCGACGTGATCTCGGTGCTCGAGCTGCGCATCAGCCTCGAAACCGAGGCCGCGGGCCTGGCAGCGCAGCGCCGCAGCACCGACAACCTGCGCGCGATGGAGAGCGCGCTGAGCACCTTCCACGCCTCGATCCAGGCCGACTCCGACGCTGTGCCGTCCGACTTCCAGTTCCACATGGAGGTCGCCCGGGCCACCGGCAACCGCCACTTCGCCGACCTGATGACGTACCTCGGCACGATGATCATTCCGCGGACGCGCCTGAACACGGCGCAGGCCGCGCCGGAGGGGCGGCTCAACTACCTGCAGCGCGTCAACGGCGAGCACGAGACGATCTACATCGCCATCCGCAACCAGGACGCCGAGGCCGCCCGCGCGGCGATGCGAACCCACCTCTCGAACAGCCGCGAACGGCTGCGCCGAGGCGGCAGCCCCGACCCGGCGCAGCGCGACATGGCGCGCCTCGAACCGTCCGTCGGCACCCCGGCCCCGGCCGCGGTTGTGCCGCCTACGCGAGACGCTTAGTTGTCAGACAACAGATGAATGGAGATCATGCGGCCCCGCGCCTGCGATTGGCCGTGCTGGGCGCCGGCATGGCCTCGGCGCCCCACCTACGCAGCCTGGCCGACCTGTCGGAAGAGGTCGAAGTCGGCTGGGTCTGGGGCCGCGACCTGGCGCGGCTGAAGGCCACGCCGCTGCCGGCGAGCGCCCGCTTGACGACGCGGCTCGACGACGTGCTCGGGGATCCCGAGGTGCAGGCGGTGCTGATCCTCACCCCGCCCCACCTGCACCTCGAACTGGCCGCGAAGGCGGCCCAGGCCGGCAAGCATGTGCTGGTCGAAAAGCCGCTCGAAGTCGACCTGGTACGCGCGACCGCACTGGTGCAAGCTTGCGCAGCGGCGGGCGTCGTCCTCTCGGTGATGCTGCAGCACCGCCTGCGCCCGGGTGCGGTCGCGCTGGCCGAGATGCTGCGCAGCGGTGCGCTCGGCGAGGTGCTCAACGCCGGCGCCTTCGTGCGCTGGTGGCGCCCGCAAAGCTACTACGACGCGCCGGGCCGCGGCACGCTGGCGCGCGACGGCGGCGGCGTGCTGATGACGCAGGCGATCCACACGCTGGACCTGTTGCTCACGCTGATCGGCGTGCCCGAGCGCGTGATCGGGCGTGCCAGCACCACCGCGCTGCACCGCATGGAGTGCGAAGACTCGGCCGCCGCGTTGCTGCACTACGCTGGCGGCCTGACGGCGGTGCTCCAGGCCACCACGGCCGCCCGCCCCGGGTATGCCGAGCGGATCGAGATCGACGCCAGCCTCGGCACGGCGACGCTGGAGTCCGGCGCGCTGACGGTGCACTTCGCCGGGGGCGAGACCGTTACCGCGGGCGCGAGCGCGGGCACGGGCGGCGGCGCCGACCCGATGGCCTTCGACCACGCGCCGCATCGAGCGGTGTTGCAGGATTTCGTGCATGCCGTGCGGTCGGGGCGCGAGCCGGCTGTCTCGGGGCGATCGGCGCTGGCCGTGCAGCGGGTCATCGAGGCCGTGATGGCCTCCTCGCGCAGCGGCCAAGCGGTGGCGCTCGGCCCGGCGCCGCGCTGAAGGTGTCTTCCATGCCAACAGTCGTCTACGTTTCCAACGCCGAAAGCGGCAGCGTCTCGGTGCTCCACCTCAACCTGGCCAGCGGCGTGCTGGCCACGGTGCAAACCGTCGAACTCGGCGGCATGCTGATGCCGATGGCCGTCAGCCCCGACCGACGTTTTCTCTACGTGGCACGCCGCAGCGAGCCGCCGGCGGTGTGCAGCCTGCGCATCGCGCCGCACGACGGCAGCCTCAGCCCGGTCGGCGAGGCCGCTCTGCCGGCGAGCATGGCCAACCTCGCCACCGACGCCACGGGCCGCTTCCTCTTCAGCGCCTCCTACGGCGGCAACCTGGTGGCGGTGAGCCCGATCGGGCCCGATGGCGCTGCGCAGCCCGCGCAGCAGGTGCTGCCCACCGAGCCCAAGGCGCATGCGCTGCGCAGCGACTTGGGCAACCGCTTCGCCTTCGCCACCTCGCTCGGCGGCGACCGGGTGCTGCAATTCCGTTTCGACGCAGCCAGCGGCCGGCTGACGCCGAACGACCCGCCGGCCTGCCTTTCACGGGCTGGCGCCGGGCCGCGCCATCTGGCGTTCCACCCGAACGGACACAGCGTCTACCTGCTGAACGAGCTTGACGCGAGCGTCGATGTGCTGGCGATGGACCCGCAGCGCGGCAGCCTGCGCCATGCGCAGACGCTGAGTGCCTGGCCCGCCGGCGGCCACGGCGCGCCCTGGGCTTCCGACTTGCACCTCACGCCCGACGCGCGGTTTCTGTATGCCAGCGAGCGCCGCACGAGCACCCTGGCCGGCTTCGCCGTCGACGCGGCCGGTGGCCTCTCGGCGCTGGGCAGCGTGCCGACGCAGGCCCAGCCGCGCAGCTTCGCGATCGACCCCTCAGGCCGGTTTCTCATTGCCGCGGGGCAGGCCTCGCACCGGCTGGGCGTGCACGCCATCGACGGCGCGACCGGCGCGCTTAC
>JANOVJ010000681.1:0-5397 GCA_031417295.1 bacterium
TGCTTGCGCAGCGACTTGTCGGGCAGGCGCGAGACGATTGCGTTGCCGCCGAAGATCGTGCCCGCGCGTTCCAGCAAGTGGTTGAGCGAGAGCGGAACGTTCATCATCGTGCTTTGCATTGCGTGTCTCCTTGTAGCCTCAGGACAGTTCCAGCCCGGCATCGCCACGCGCCGCGTATTCTGCTTCGAGCATCGACATCACGATCAACGAGTCGTACCCGACCTCCAGCCGCACCGCGTCGCGCAGCGTGCCTTCGACGATGAAGCCCTCGCTCGCGTACAGCGCCTGCGCACGCCTGTTGTGCGCCTTCACGTCGAGCCAGAAGCGGTGCGCGTGCAGGTCGCGAAACGCCATCTGCTTGAGCAGCCGCACGCAGGCCCGGCCGAGGCCCTGGCCCTTGGGCTGCAACACGATGCGCTTCAGCTCGACCGCGCGGTGCGGGCTGCGGCAGCCTTGCAGGATCACGAAGCCGCTGGCCTGCGTGCCCGGGCCGGCTTCGACGATGAAGTGGCGAAAGTCAGGGAAGCGCACCGCGCCCTCGTGTTGCGTGCGTTCCCACGGCGTGATGAAGGGCAGGTTGTGGCTGTCGGTCTCGACCTGCTGAACGAAGTCGAGGTCCGACAGCATGGTCGGGCGCAGGCGCAACTGCAGGGCCGGCGCTGCCGTGTTCATCGTGCGCTGACTCGACGGGCGTGCCCGCGCAACGCACCGGCGAGGACCTCACTCACGCCCATAGCCCGCCTCGCGCTGCGCCTTCAGTGCAAGCACCAGCACCAGATCGGCGTCGGCAGCGTAGTCGTACAGCGCAACATAGCCTCGCGTGCCGTGCCCGATCACCAACTCGCGCAGGCCGTCATCGGCTCGGCGCCCGATCAGCGGGTGGCGCTCGAGCACTGCGCAGGCCTCGAAGATGGCGTCGATCCGCGCTTCGATGTCCGGTGCTTCGTGCGTCAGCAAGTGGTCGGCAATGCGCTCGATGTCGAGCCCCACCGCCTCGGAAAACTCGACCCGGGCCACGGGGTGGCCCGCTACAACGCCAGCTTGCGAGCCTTGGGCCGCTGGGTCGGGCGGCCAGCCGCCTTGTCGAGCATGTACTGGCGCATCTCGGCCCACGGAACTGACTTGCCGTTGCGTTTGAATGCGGCCAGCCGCTGCTGCGCAAGGGCGTGGAACGCGTGGCGCGCCTCGGCCTCGGCCGCCACCGTGGCAACGGCCTCGACGATGAAGCCGTGCGGCGTCATGCCGGCCGCTTCGGCAACCTTGGCGACGCGCGCTTTCAATTCGTCGGGCAATCGGATCGTGGTGGTGGACATGGGGCCTCCGGGTTCAAAGCAATGTAGCACGTCAGTGTTACACCCCGAGCGTCAGGACGCGGTCGCGCCGCGGTCGAAGCCACGCAGCACCGCCAGCACGTTGTGGCCTATCGCCGCCGTCGCGTAGCCGCCTTCCTGCACGAGCAGCGTCGGCCGGCCGAAGCGCGCCAGCCGGTCGCCCAGGCGGGTGAACTCGGGCGCGTCCAGCTTGAAGTGCGAGATCGGATCGCCGACGTAGGTGTCCACGCCGAGCGAGACGATCAACAGTTCCGGATCGAACACCTGCAACTGCGACAACGCAGCCTCCAGCGCGGCGAACCAGCGTACGTTGTCGGCGCCAGCCGGCAACGGGAAGTTGGCGTTGCAGCCCAGGCCATCGCCCTCGCCGCGCTCGTCGGCGTGGCCGAGGTAGAACGGGTACTCGGTCAGCGGGTCGCCGTGCAGGCTGGCGAAGAACACGTCGCGCCGCGCGTAGAAGATCGCCTGCGTGCCGTTGCCGTGGTGGTAGTCGACGTCGAGGATCGCCACCCGCGCCGCGCCTGCGTCGAGCGCGGCCTGCGCGGCCACCGCGGCGTTGTTGATGAAGCAGTAGCCGCCGAAGAAGTCAGCACCCGCGTGGTGGCCGGGCGGGCGGGTCAGCACATAGGCGGAACGCGCGCCGCCGTGCACCAGGTCGAGCGCGCTGAGCGTGGCCTGCGCGCCGCTGTACGCGGCCGTCCAACTGCCCGCAGTCAGCGGCGTGCCGCTGTCCATCGAGTAGAGCCCGAGCTTGGCGACGAAGTTGCGCGGCTCGATGTCGTGGCGCAAGGTGCGCACCGGCCAGATGGCCGGGAAGGCCTCACTGCCTTCCTCGCCGCCACTGGCCCGCCACTCGGCCCAGGCACTTTCGAGGAAGCGAAGGTAGGCGGCAGAGTGCACGCGCTCCAGCGGCGCGAGGCCGTGGTCGATGACGGGCAGAAACTCGCCAAACCCACCGGCATCGCGCAGAGCCTGCACGATGAAGTCGGCCCGCTGCGGCGTCTCGAAGGCCGGCACCAGACGGCCGCGGAAGAACTCGTGTTGCGCGTCGTGTGCCGCGTGGGCTGCGTTGAAAACGGTCTTCATGGCGCAAGGTGAGGCTTCGATGGCGGCAGTGTTGCACATCGCATCGCCGATCCCTGATCGCGCTGCGCTGGACAAGACGCAGCTTGTGTGCCCGGTCTGGGTAAGGAAGAGTGCCTTTCCCCTTTTCAGGCGTAACGCCATGCCCAAGACAGCCGAACTCTCCGCCACCGTTTCCAGCAAGGGCCAGGTCGTGATTCCCGGCGACGCGCGCAAACGGCTCGGGCTCGTCCAGGGTTCCGTGCTGCGTTTCGTCCTGGAGGCCGACGACAGCGTGCGCCTGCTGCCCGCAGCGGGCGACGTTCGGCGGCTCAAGGGCAGGCTGCCTCGCCTGGCCGCCCCGGTCAGCGTCGATGACATGAACCGCGCGCTGGCCGAAAGCTCGCTGCGGGAAAACGCGCCTACACGGCAAACGGATAGACGATGGTCAGCCGACCGTCGATGAGTTGGCCGTGTTGCATGTCTTCCGAGTAGAGCGCGCTGCAGTCGGCGGCGAGCGCGGCGGCGATGATCTGGCTGTCGTAGTGCGAATACCCGAGCCGCTCACTCCAATGCAGCGCCCAACACCGTCTGGGCAGAGACGGGTTCGCAACGCACGCGGGCCAGCACCGAGTCGAGAATCTTCGCGATGGCAGAAGGCTCGCGCCCGAACTTGCGCCTCAGCACGGCGGAAGTCTCGGCCAAGACCTGTGCCGACACGACCGGCCGCTGGGCCAGCAGCGCCTCGGCCACCTGGCGACGAACATCGTCCTCGGCCACTGCGTAAAGCAGCACATTGCTATCGAGGAAGGCTCTGTCCCCCATCGGGGGCAATCAGCGTGCGTTGGCCTCTTCGCGGTCGAAACGATGGTCGGCAAGCCGCACCCGGAACGGCGCCAACTCGGCAGACAACTTCGCCCGGTCGGCCTGTTGCTGGGCCGTGAGCGTCCGCGCCGCTATCAGCTCGCGCACGAACGCAAGCAGGCGGGCCTGCTCGGCCTCGTTGAGCGTGGCCAGTTCGGCAATGATTCGTTCGGTTTGTCCCATGGTCCGGCCCCTGCGTCAGCCAAGTCTCGGTGGCTCAGAGTGTGCCAGTGACCGGCGAGCAGAGCCAACTGCGAGGGCGGTAGCAGAGCTCGCCGACGGGAACAAGGGGTAGGTCTTGCTCACTGCACAGCCTCGTGGCGCTCCAGGTTCAGGGCCAGCAGCCGCCGCAATATTTCGTCTTCGGGCATCGCTGGCGCGTAGTCGGCCCAGCCGTAGGCCGCGGCCACCGCGGCGTCGAGCGCTTCGTGCGCCTGCGCGAGCCAGGCCGGGCGCTGGTTGTACAGGTTCGTCAGCGTGCGCTTGGCGAGTTCCTTCTCGAATCCCGGCCGGGCGACGGTGCAGTCGGGGTACGGGGAATGGCTCATGCCCAGCGGCACGACTTCGGGCATGCGCTCGGCCCACTCGGGCGGGTTGAGCCAGGCGTCGCGCAAGTCGGTGAGGCGCTTGGCGGCGCGGGCGATGGCTTCGGCGTGGATGCGCGCATCGGGCGGCAGATCGGCGGGAATCAGCGCACCGTCAGGCAGCGGCTCGGCGCGCTGATGCGCGGTATCGGCGGGCGCGAGACCGACGGGGAACGGGAAGGTCTCGAAGCAGGTGGTCGGCGTGTAGCGCGGGCGGTCTTCGAGCGACGTGCCCAGGCGCAGCGACCACAGCTCGTGGAAACGACAGTGCAGCACGCCAAGGGTCACGTCGTCTTCGCGAGCGAACGAGACCACCTGCGAGTCCGGGACGATCGAGGCGGAGACAAAGGCGAACAGCCGATGCTTCGACACCCGAGCCGTCGCGATGTAGCGCGACAGCGTGCGCATCGCAGCTTTCATCTCCGGCCGCGCGCGCTGGAGCAACCACCATGCGTCGCCCGTTCGCACCTCGCGATTGCTGAGACGTTGCGGGCGCACTTGCGCTTCGCAGTGGGCCCACGGTCGCTCGTACAACGCCGCGTCGGCAGCGGCCCGGGTGTCGAAGTCGATCAGCCAGATGCCTCGGGGTCGCCGCGTGATGTCGAGGCCGTTGATCCAGGGGAACAGAACTTCGGCATTCGACCGCCGATGCGGGTTCGGTTGTGCCAGCCATTCGCGCGCGGTTGCCGCCGGCACGTCGAAGGGCCCGCCTTTCTGGGTGCCGATGAAGGCGGTGCCGCTTGCGTTGATGGGTTGGGCAAGTGCCAAATCCAACTCGGCGTTGGCTTGGTCCGCGGCGGTCAGGTCGGCGTAGACGACGCCCACTTCGACGCCGTCAAGCCGAGGCGTTTGTGGTGACTCGCCAAACGCCAGCAGCGAGACCCGCACCGCCGCGCCGTCGTTGATCCACGGCTCGTCTGCCCAGGCCTCGAAGATGCTTGTCGAAGCGCACAGCCGGTCCAGCACCTCGCGGTTGCGCCCTCCGCGAATCGAATTCGTCGCCACGAGCCCCGCTCGCGTCAACGCACCCGCTTCGATCCGCGCCCTCGCCTTCTCGAACCAATAAAGCACCAAGTCAGCACCACCCGGCACGCGGCCGGCAAACAAGGCGCGCAGCCGCTCGGTGTATTCCGCGCCCAGCTCGCCACGCATCTTCTTGTCGCCCACGAATGGCGGGTTGCCCACCACCACATCGGCACGCGGCCACGTCGCTTCGCTGCCGTCGGCGTACATCAACGCATCGCGGCACTCGATGTGGTCAAGCGGCTCCAGCACCGGGTTCAGCTTGAAGCCGTAGCCGCGCTGGATGCGCCATTGCAGCTCGCCGATCCACACCGTCACCCGCGCCAGCTCGGCGGCGTATTCGTTGAGTTCGATGCCGAGCACGTTGTGCGGCCCGGTCACGTCGTGCTGGCGCTGCAGGCCCAGCGCTTCGGCCTCGAGGTTGACCTGGTGTTCGATGTCCTTCAGGCACTTCAGCGCCAGGTACAGGAAATTGCCGCTGCCGCAGGCCGGGTCGAGCACGCGGTAGGCACGCAGGCGTTCCAGGAAGCCGA
>JANOVJ010000682.1:0-4793 GCA_031417295.1 bacterium
GCTCATACTTCAGCTTTCTGTCTCGAACATCTTCGACACACCGCTCGGACGCTGACACAAGTGCGTTGCCAGCTGTCACGAGTCCCGCACTCGGACCGAAGGGATTGCACGCCGCAATGGCGGGTAGTAGCGAGATGACGAGCAGTTTGGCGAAAGCAAGCATGGTGCGTGAACGCTGTAGAAAGTGGGGGTGACTATGTTTCGACGCCCAACATCAAAATGGGCGGCGCGACTTTCCCCTGAAACTCAGCGAACCGTCACAACTTGCAGCCCCGCGCCGGATCAGCCAGCGCCTTCACCGCCACGCCCTTCAACTCGTTGTAGTTGCCCTTGGCTTCGCGCAGGTACATGTCCTGCACCGGGTTGCCCGCGGGCGAGACGGTGAACTTGCCCCGCGGGCTGTCGATCGTGACCTTGTGCATCGCCGCGGTGATCGCGTCGCGCTTGGCCAGGTCGCCCTTGGCCGCCACGAGCCCGGCACTCAAGATCTGCGCCGCGTCGTAGCCCTGCACTGCATACACGTCCGCGTTGGCCTTGTAGGTCAGCGCGTAGCTCTTGCGGAAGGCGTTGTTGCGCGGCGTCTCCACGTTGTCGGCGTAGTGCAGGGCAGTCAGCAGGCCCTGCGCCGCAGCGCCCTGGGCCTCGAGCGTGCCTTCGGTCAGGAAGCCCGAGCCCATCAGGGGCACGGTCTTGGTCAGGCCCGCGGCGGCATAGTCCTTGACGAACTTCACCGCGCCGCCGCCAGCGAAGAAGGCAAACACCACGTCGGGCTTTTGCGCCGCGATCTCGGTCAACAGGGCCTGGAACTCCACGTTCGGGAACGGCAGGTTCAGTTCTTTCATGACCTTGCCGCCGCCCTTCTCGAACGCCTCGGTGAAGCCCTTGACTGTTTCGCTGCCGGCGGCGTAGTTCCAGGTGATCGTCATCGCGCGCTTGTAGCCCTTCTCGGCCGCGACCACGCCGGTCGCGTAGCCAGGTTGCCAGTTCGAGAACGAACTGCGCACGATGTTCGGCGCACACATCGGGCCGGTGATGGCGTCGGCGCCGGCATTGGGCACGATCAGCAGCGTGTTGCTGTCCTTCGCGGCCTTGGCCATGGCGAGCGCCACGCCCGAGTGCACGGTGCCCACCAGCACATCAACGTTGTCGCGCTTGATCAGCTTGTTGACGTTGTCGGTCGCCTTCGACGGGTCGCTCTCGTCGTCGACCTTGAAGTACTGGATCTCGCGCCCGGCGAGCTTGCCGCCCTGCTCTTGCACATAGAGCTTGAAGCCGTTCTCGATCGAGGTGCCGAGCGCGGCAAAGGTGCCGGTGGCGGGCAGCATCAGGCCGACCTTGATCGGCGCCGCTGTTTGGGCCTGCCAGGCCAGCGGCGCAAAGGGCCGCTGCGGCGGCAACGAAGGAGAGGCTGGAATTCATGGAGTGGCTCCGAAGCGGGATCGACAGGCGGCATCGTAGCGGCTGGGCAGGGGGCCACCATCGGTGCTTTCACAGGGCCGCGGTGGGGCGAAGCCGGGCCCAACGCAGCTTGCGCGGGCTGCGGCGTGGTGATTCGGCCAGTTAACCAAATGCGCGCCGGGGCATCAACGCGCCACTTGCTGATCAAAGCCAGACGAAGCACCAGGTCGCCCGGGAAAACACTGACGCCTGAACGCTCATTTTAATTACACTTCATAAGCTTTTTTTTGACCCTCGACGGTTGATCCGCACCGGTTAGCCGAGGCCGCTGCCACGGCACGGCCGCTGATCGCAAACCCCGTGGCGCCGTTGTCGCGCAACGCCTGAGACTGAGCTTCGAACATGAACATTCAAGGACAAGCCGCACTGATCACCGGCGGCGCTTCGGGGCTCGGCGCCGCGACCGCGCGTGAACTCGCCCGCCGCGGCGCCAAGGTGGCGATCCTCGACCGCAACGGCGCCGGTGCGGCCGCGCTCGCCGCCGAGCTTGGCGCCAGCGCGCTCGGCATCGAATGCGACATCACCTCGGCCGAGAGCGTGACGCAGGCGCTCGCCACCGCCTGCGCCGCTCACGGCCCGGCGCGGGTGCTGATGAACATCGCCGGCATCGGCACCGCCCGGCGCATCGTCGGCAAAGACGGCCATGCGGCGCCGCTGGAAGACTTCCGCCGCGTGATCGAAGTCAACCTCGTCGGCACCTACAACGTGACGCGGCTCGCCGCCGCCGCAATGGTGAAGCTCGAACCACTGGCCGATGACGCGAACTCGGGCGAACGTGGCGTGATCGTCTGCACTGCCTCGGCGGCGGCGTTCGATGGCCAGATCGGGCAAGAGGCTTATTCGGCGTCGAAGGGCGGCGTGGTCGCGATGACGCTGCCGCTGGCGCGCGACCTGGCGCAGTTCGGCGTGCGCGTCTGCACCATCGCGCCGGGGCTGTTCCTGACGCCACTGCTGGCCGAGTTGCCGCAGCCGGTGCAGGACTCGCTGGCGGCGAGCATCCCGTTCCCGAAGCGGCTGGGCAAGCCCGAGGAGTTCGCGCAACTGGCGGCGAGCATCGTCGAGAACATGGCGCTGAACGGCGAGGTGATCCGCCTCGACGGCGCGCTTCGCATGGCGCCGCGCTGAAATGACGACCCCAAGACCCCGTCGGTGTCGCCCCCCAGGGGGACCTCAGTCCTCTTCGGGGCGGCCCTGCGAAGGCTGACTGCCATGCCAGCGCCGCGAACGACGCTCCACACCGTGGCGGTGCAGTTTGGCGACTGCGACCCGGCGGGCATCGTCTTCTTTCCCAACTTCTCGCGCTGGATGGATGCCGCCTCGCTCTCGTTCTTCATGCAGTGCGGCGTGCCGCCATGGCGTGAGCTGGTGAAAACGCGCGGCATCGTCGGCACGCCGCTGCTCGAGATCAATACCAAGTTCATTCAGGCCGTGACGTATGGCGAGACGATCACGATCCGCACCTGGGTCGAGGAATGGCGCGAGAAGGTGTTCGTGCAGATGCACCGCGTGACGCGCGCCGACGGCGACAACGAGACCCTGATCTGCGAAGGCCGCGAAGTACGCGCCTTCGTCAACCGCGACCCCGACAACCCCGACCGCCTGCGCGCGACGCCGGTGCCGGACGACATCCGCGCACTGTGTTCCTGAAGTCCCCTCCACGCTCTCATATCGGAGACAAAGCACCATGACAAAGACAATCACCTTCCTTGGCACCGCCCTGGCCGCGGCTCTCGGCTTCAGCACGGCGCAGGCCGACATCACCGTCGGCATCAGCCTGCCGCTCACCGGCCCGACCTCGGCGCTCGGCATCCCGGCGCAGAACGGCATCAAGCTCTGGCCCGCCACGGTAGCGGGCGAGAAGCTCAACGTCATCATCCTCGACGACGCGACCGACCCGACCATCGGCGTCAAGAACGCGCGCCGCTTCATCACCGAAGACAAGGTCGACATCATCATGGGTTCGGCCGCCACACCCATCGCCGCCGCGATGTCGGACGTGGCCGCCGAAGGCCAGACGGTGCAGATGATGATGTCGCCGGTGAACCTGCCGCCGGGCAAGGGCGAGTGGTCGTTCCGCCTGCCGCAATCGACCGCGGTGATGGCGATCCCGATCGTCGAGCACTGGAAGAAGACCGGCGTCAAGACCTACGGCTTTCTCGGTTATGCGGATGCGTATGGCGAGGCCTGGCTGACCGACATCACCTCGGCGGCCGAAAAGGCCGGCATCAAGCGCGTGGCGACGGAACGCTTCGCGCGCACAGACACCAGCGTGACGGGCCAAGCACTGAAGATCGTGGCGGCAAATCCCGACGCAGTGCTGGTGGTCGCCTCGGGCAGCGGCGCGGCGATGCCGCACAAGGGCCTGGTCGAGCGCGGCTATGCCAAGAACAAGATCTACCAGACCCACGGCGCGGCCTCGCTCGATTTGATCCGCGTCGGCGGCAAGGACGTCGAAGGTTCGTTCATCTCGTCGGGCCCGGCGCTGGTGGCCGACCTGCTGCCCGACAGCAACCCGAGCAAGCCGCTCGGCCTGCGCTACATCGCCGAGTACGAAAAGGTCCACGGCAAGAACTCGGCAAACCAGTTCGCGGCGCATTCCTTCGACGCCTACATCGTGCTCGAGAAGATCGTGCCGATGGCGCTGAAGAAGGGCAAGCCGGGCACCAAGGAATTCCGCCAGGGCCTGAAGGACGCGCTGGAAACGATGGGCCGCACGCCGGTTTCGCAGGGGGTGCTGAACTACACGCCGAGCGATCACTTCGGCTACACGCCCGAGACCGGCGTGCTGCTGACCATCGTCAACGGCGACTGGCAGGTCGTGCCGCGCTGATCCCGCCGGCACACTGAACCGGCGGCAAGATGGACTTCTCCATCGCCAGCATCCTGGTGCTCGACGGCGCCACCAACGGCGCCATCTACGCGCTGATGGCGCTCGCCACGGTGCTGGTGTTCGCGGTCACCCGCGTGATCTTCATTCCCCAGGGCGAGTTCGTTGCCTATGGCGCGCTGACGCTGGCCATGCTGCAGCTTGGCAAGGTGCCGGGCACGGTCTGGCTGATGCTCGGGCTGGCGGTGCTGGTGGCCGTGCTCGACGCGGTGCGCGGGCTGCGCGAGGCCCGGCCGATGGCGCAGATGGTTCGCGCCACCGGCAAGACATTGCTGCTGCCGGTGGTGGTCGCCGCGATCACCTCGTGGGCGGCGCCGCGCCAGCTCAACCTGGTGCTGCAAAGCCTGCTCACGCTGGCCATCGTGACCCCGCTTGGGCCGCTGGTGTACCGGCTGGCGTACCAGTCGCTGGCCGATGCGACGGTGCTGGTGCTGCTGATCGTCTCGGT
>JANOVJ010000683.1:0-1992 GCA_031417295.1 bacterium
TTGGCGATCGCCTTGGCGATGATCGCCGGCGTCAGGTCGGCCTTCGCGCGCAGCAGCCAGTTCTCGCTCGGGTTCGGCATGCTCCACTCGCCGCCGGTCGAATCGCCCTCGGGTTCGTCGAACTTGCCGAGCACGTTCGGCCGCACATCCGGCCGCCAGTTGTAGAGCTCTTCCTTGATCTGGTACTCGATGACCTGGCGCTTCTCTTCGACCACCAGAATTTCCGTGAGCCCTTGCGCGAACTCGCGTGTGATCGTCGCTTCGAGCGGCCACACCACGTTGACCTTGTGCAGCCGGATGCCGAGCGCGTGGCAGGTGTCCACGTCGAGGCCGAGATCGGCCAGCGCTTGCCGCGTGTCGTTGAACGCCTTGCCACTGGCGATGATGCCGAAGCGGTCGTGCTGGGTCTCGATCACGTTGTGGTTCAAGCGGTTCGCGCGCACGTAGGCCAGCGCCGCGTACCACTTGTAGTCCATCAGCCGCGCTTCCTGCTCCAGCGGCTGGTCGGGCCAGCGGATGTGCAGGCCGCCGGGCGGCATGATGAAGTCTTCGGGCATCACGATCTTGATCCGCTCCGGATCGACGATCACCGAGGCCGACGACTCCACCACTTCCTGGATCGTCTTCATCCCGCTCCAAACGCCGGAGAAGCGGCTCATCGCAAAAGCATGCAGCCCCATGTCGAGGATGTCCTGCACGCTCGACGGAAAGAACACCGGCAGCCCGCAGGCCTTGAAGATGTGGTCGCTCTGGTGCGGCGCGGTGCTGCTCTTGCTCACGTGGTCGTCGCCGGCAATCGCGATCACGCCGCCGTGTCTGGACGTGCCGGCCATGTTGGCGTGCTTGAACACGTCGGAGCAGCGGTCCACGCCCGGCCCCTTGCCGTACCAGATGCCGAACACGCCGTCGTACTTGTTGTCCTTCGGGTAGAGGTCGAGCTGCTGCGTGCCCCACACTGCCGTCGCGCCGAGTTCCTCGTTCACCCCCGGCTGGAACACGATGTGCTGCTCGGCCAGGTGCGCCTTCGCCGCCCACAGCGCCTGGTCGTAGCCGCCGAGCGGGCTGCCGCGGTAGCCGCTGATGAAGCCGGCCGTGTTGAGCCCGGCCGCCAGGTCGCGCTGACGTTGCAACATCGGCAACCGGACGAGCGCTTGAACGCCGCTCATGAAGGCCTGGCCGTGGGCGAGGCTGTACTTGTCGTCGAGCGAGACGGTTTCGAGTGCCTTGCGGATGGCTTCGGGAAGCGGTGCGTTCATGGGCGAGGGGCTCCTGTGCGGCGTTTCTGCCGCCACGCAAAGGCTTGTGGCCCGGCGCGGCGTGAATGGATGGGGGTGCGCCGGAAGTTTAGGGAAAGCGCCTGTGGATGTCTTTTCTTTCTGTGCCTAAATTGCAGGGGTCAAAGCAAGGATCTTGCGCAGATCGATCCGGAGAGTTCCGCTTGTCGCTACCAAAGCCAAAACCCATGCAAACCCTGAGCCGCGAACGGCTTGCCGTCGACAAGACCCCAATGCCGACTCGCCCGCCCTCGGCCACTGCCGCTGCTGCCGCGACTGCCACCACCGCCGCCGTCACCGCCGCACCGCCCACCGAAAAACTCGACCGCTACGACATCGCCATCCTGCGCGAGCTGCAGCAAGACGCGCGCCTGTCCAACGCCGAGTTGTCGGCGCGTATCGGCCTCTCGCCCGCGCCCACCTGGCGGCGCGTGAAATGGCTCGAAGCGCAGCGCTACATCACCGGCTACCGGGCCGAAATCGACCGCCGCAAGATCGGCCTCGGCGTGCTCGCGTTCGTGCGCGTGGAAACCGAGCGCAGCGCGGGCGAGGCCACGCGCGAACTCGAAGACGCCATCCGCCGCCTGCCCGAGGTCATTTCGTGCCACTACATCTCTGGCGCCGGCACCTTCGAGTTGCAGGTGATCGTGACCGACCTCGAAGCGTTCTCGCAGTTCTCGATCAAGACCCTGCTCAATCTGCCGAATGTGAAAGACAT
>JANOVJ010000684.1:0-11263 GCA_031417295.1 bacterium
CGAGCCGCTGCTGCGCAAGAACCTAGAGTTGCTGGTGGCGATGCTGAGCGCGCTGCGCACGCCCGAGGGCGAGCCGCTCGACCTGACGCTGACGACCAACGGCTCGCTGCTGGCGCGCAAGGCGCAGGCCCTGAAAGACGCCGGCCTGCAGCGTGTCACGGTCAGCCTCGACGCGCTCGACGACGCGATCTTCCGGCGCATGAACGACGTCGACTTTCCCGTCGCCGACGTGCTGCGCAGCATCGACGAGGCGATGCGCGTCGGGCTCGGGCCGATCAAGGTCAACATGGTCGTCAAGCGCGGCACCAACGAGCATGAGATCGTGCCGATGGCGCGCCACTTTCGCGGCACCGGCGTGGTGCTGCGTTTCATCGAATACATGGACGTGGGCGCCAGCAACGGCTGGCGGATGGACGAGGTGCTGCCCTCGGCCCAGGTGGTCGAGCGCATCAATGCGGTCTACCCGCTTGAGGCCATCGGTGCGCAGACCGTGGGCGAGACGGCCGAGCGCTGGCGCTACGTGGCACAGGGCGGCACATCGGCGGGCGAGATCGGCGTGATCTCCAGCGTCACGCAGGCGTTCTGCCACGACTGCAACCGAGCCCGGCTGTCGACCGAAGGCAAGCTCTACCTGTGCCTCTTTGCGAGCCAGGGGCATGACCTGCGCACGCTGCTGCGCGGCGACTACAGCGACGCGCAGATCGCGGCTGCCATCGGCCTGGTCTGGCAGGGCCGCGACGATCGGTACTCTGAGCTGCGCTCCGCGATCGCGCCTGAACCCGGCAGCGCCGAGGGGGTACCCCGTCGCGTCGAGATGCACTACATCGGTGGTTGAGATGACGACCCCAGGCCACCTCCGGTGTCGTCCCCCGAGGGGGTCACTCCTCCTGGGGCGGCCCGGCGGGGACTGAGATGCTCTTCCCACGCCCGGTTCGCAACCGCCTCGCCTG
Source organism: bacterium (assembly GCA_031417295.1). GTDB lineage: Bacteria > Pseudomonadota > Gammaproteobacteria > Burkholderiales > Burkholderiaceae_C > CAIKUF01. The sequence continues at coordinate 951 of JANOVJ010000684.1, forward strand.
GGCCGCCGCAGCCAGCGTGCTGCTGCCGTGGACGGTGGGCGAGTGGGTCAAACGCTGGCAACAAACCGAGATGCCGCTCGACCCGATGCGCGGCGAGATGATGGTCGACTTCATCGTCGCCGGCACGGTCTTCACCTCGCTCTCGCTGGTGTTGACAGTGGTCATCGGCTGTTGGGTCACGGCGGTGATGCGCGGCCCGCGTTTCAGCGCCGATTCGTTCCCGGTGGATGCGCCGCGTGATCGCCCCTGAAGACATCACCGGCCTCGTGCTCGCCGGTGGCCGCGGCAGCCGCATGGGCGGCGTCGACAAGGGCCTGCAAAGCCACCACGGCCTGCCGCTGGCGATGCACGCGGTGCTGCGCCTGGCGCCGCAGGTGGGCCACGCGATGATCAACGCCAATCGCAATCTGGCTGCGTATGAGTCGATGGGGGTGCCGGTCTGGCCCGATGCCCTGGCCGATTTCGCCGGTCCGCTGGCGGGCTTCCTGGCCGGGCTGGAACACTGCGAGACAGCCTACCTCGCCACCGTGCCCTGCGACTCGCCGCTGTTCCCTGAAGACCTCGTGGCGCGGCTGGGCGCCGCGCTCGAAGCCGCCGACGCCGACCTGGCGATGGCCTCGACCGCAGAGGGCGGCGTGCCGCAGGCCCAGCCCGTGTTCTGCCTGATGAAGGCCACGCTTCTCGAAAGCCTGGTCCGCTTCACCCACGGCGGCGGGCGCAAGATCGATCGCTGGACGGCGCAGCACGCTTGCGTGAGCGTGCCATTCGCCGACGCGCGCGCGTTTTTCAACGCCAACACCCTGGCCGAATTGCAGCAGTTGCAATCGATGGCGCCACCGACCGATGGCTGACCCGTTGCGCATTGGCCTGATGGCCGCGGCCGACCTGGGCGCCTACAAGGCCCTGCGCGACCAGGTGCTGGCCGCGCACCCCGAAGCCTTCACCTCCGACGCCGAGACCGAGCAGCGCCGCGCTCCGGAAACCTACCTCTCGCGCGTGGCCGGCGCCACCGACGGCGGCTGGCCGTTCACGCTGGCCGCCTGGCGGGGCGAGCAGTTGTGCGGCGCCATCACCTGCGAACGCGATGCCCGGCTCAAGGTGCGTCATATCGGCCGCGTCGTCGGGATGATGGTCCACCCCGACGCGCGGCGGTGCGGCGTCGGCCGGACACTGCTCGACGGCTGCATCTCGCTCGCTCAACGGCGCCGTGGCATCGAGATGCTCACGCTCTCGGTGACCAGCAACAACGAGGCCGCGCTGGGCCTGTACGAAGGCGCCGGCTTCGTCCGCTACGGCCGCCTCGAACGCGCGCTGCGGCTCGGCAGCAACGCGCATCGCAAGGACTTGATGGTGCTCTACTTCGACGTCAAGGCGTGAACCGGATGAATCAGCCCCAAGCTCACTTCGTTCGCCGCCGGGCGGCTGTGCGGCACTGACATGCCGAGCCTGCAGGACATCGCGGCCGGGCTGAGCGGCTACGACCCGAACGCATTGCCGGTGGCGCAGGCGCAGGCGTTCATCGCCCGGCTGGTGCCGCGCGTCGAAGCGGTCGAGATGCTGCCGCTGCGCTCGGCGCTGAACCGCGTGCTGGCGCGCGACCTCGTTTCACCGTTCAACGTACCGGCGCACGACAACTCGGCGATGGACGGCTACGCGCTGCGCGGCAGTGACCTGTCTCCGAGCATGCCGACGCGCCTCGAGCTGCGCGCCGGTACCAGCCTCGCCGGCCAGCCGTTCGCCGGCTTGGCGGTGCTGCCCGGCCAGTGCCTGCGCATCACCACCGGCGCGGTGATGCCGGCCGGGCTCGACAGCGTGGTGCCGCAAGAATTCGTGACGCTGCTGGATGGCGGCGCCGCCATGACCGTGCCGCCCGGCGTGGTGCAAACCGGCGACAACCGCCGCCTGGCCGGCGAAGACCTGGCCGCCGGCAGCGCCGCGCTATGGGCCGGGCGGGTGCTGCGACCGGCCGACCTGGGCCTGATCGCCTCGCTCGGCGTGGCCGAAGTGCCGGTGCGGCGGCGCCTGCGCGTCGCGTTCTTCTCGACCGGCGACGAACTGCGTTCGATTGGCGAGCCGCTGGGCGAGGGTTGCGTCTACGACAGCAACCGCTACACGCTGTGGGGCATGTTGCAGCGCCTGAACGTGGAGCTGCTCGATCTGGGCGTGGTGCGCGACGACCCGGCCGCGCTCGAAGCCGCGTTTCGCCAGGCCGCTGCGTCGGCCGACGCGGTGATCACCTCGGGTGGCGTGAGCGTCGGCGAAGCCGACCACACGAAGAAGATCATGGCGCAACTTGGTGAGGTGCTGTTCTGGCGCATCGCGATGCGGCCGGGGCGGCCGATGGCGATTGGACGAATCAGCGCCCTGCCGGACGCCGCGGGACGCATCGAAGACTCCGGCCCCAGCGCGATCCTGTTCGGCCTGCCCGGCAACCCGGTCGCGGTGATGGTGACGTTCTACGCCTTCGTCCGCGACGCGCTGCTGGCGATGAGCGGCGCCACGCCGGAGCCGCTGCCGATGCTGCGTGCGGCGTGTACCGAGGCGATCCGCAAGAAGCCGGGCCGCACCGAGTACCAGCGCGGCGTTGTCAGCCGCAACGCCACCGGGCAATGGCAGGTGGCGATCACCGGCTCGCAAGGCTCGGGCATCCTGCGCAGCATGAGCCTGGCCAACGGGCTGGTGGTGTTGGGCCACGAACAGGGCCCTGTCGCGGCCGGCGAGGCGGTCGATGTGCTGCCGTTCGACGGCCTCGTCTGACATGACTGCCCCAAGCTCACTTCGTTCGCTGCCCCCAAGGGGCGCTCAGTCGGCTTGGGAGCGGCCCGGCGCCGTCTAGCCGCCGGCCCACGATGAACTCGCAGCTCGCCGGCTTCGTCCCGACGCTCACCCAGTCGTGGTGGCTGCTGTCGCTGGCGATCGCCTTCGAGATCGGCGGCACGGTCTGCCTGCGCCTCGGCGAAGGCTTCACCCGGCTCGTGCCGTCGGTGTTGATCTTCGTCTTCTACGCGCTGTCGTTCGCCGTCAACAGCTTCGTCGTCCGCACGCTCGGCCTGAGCACGGTCTACGCGGTGTGGTCGGGCGTCGGCACGGTCGTCACGGCGCTGATCGGGGTCTGGTACTTCAAGGAACCGGCAACGGCAGTGAAGCTCGCCAGCATCGGGTTGATCGTGATCGGCGTGATGGGGTTGCACGCAACCGCGCGTGCGTAGGCCGGCCGGCAAACCTCAAAGGAACCGGGCCGCACCCCGGTTCGCCAACGCATCCGCGCGCTCGTTCCCCGGGTCGCCCGAATGCCCCTTGACCCAGCGCCACTCCACCGTGTGCAGCGCGCGCAGCGCGTCGAGGCGCTGCCACAGCTCGGCATTCTTCACCGGCTTCTTGTCGGCCGTCTTCCAGCCGCGCTGCTTCCAGCCGTGGATCCATTCGGTGATGCCCTTGCGCACGTACTCGCTGTCGGTGTAGATCACGACCGCGCAACTGCGCTTCAGCGACGCGAGCGCCTCGATCGGCGCGGTCAGCTCCATCCGGTTGTTGGTGGTCAGCTTGTCGCCGCCGCACAACTCCTTCTCGTGCCCTTCGGTGCTGAGCCAGGCGCCCCAGCCGCCAGGGCCGGGGTTGCCTTTGCAGGCACCGTCGGTGTAGACCGTGACCGCAGGGCGCTGGATTTCGACCCGGGCCGACGCTGCTGGGGAGGGGGTTGTTGTCGTCGTCGTTGGGGTTGTCGTTGCTGCCGTGTCCACGCTCATGCCGAGTCCTTGTTGCTGTTGTTGTTCACCACCACCGCCGGCGCGGCACCGGGCCGTGCGCGCTGCTGTCGCACCAGGCCCACCAGGCGCATGCCGCGCACGCGCTTCACCGCCACCAGCGCGTAGACGGCGCCGAACACCGGCCACCAGCGCTCGCCGATCGGGTCGATCCAGCCGAAGCGCTGCAGCCACTTCTCCGACGTGAACGGCGGCCGGTAGCAGCCGAAGCGCCCGCCCTCGACCTCGAAGCTCAACAGCCGCAGCCAGTCGCGCAGGCGCCGGTAGCCAATGAACTCACCTTCGCCCGGCAGGTACAACGGCCGTTCGCTGCGTGGCGCGAGCCGCTGGCGCAAACGCCCGAAGCGCTGGCGCAGGCCCCACAGGCTGGCCGGGTTGAAGCCGAGGATGACGACCCGGCCCTCCGGTCGCAGCACCCGTTCGACCTCGCGCAATGCGAGGTGGGCGTCGCGCGCGAGCTCCAGCGTGTGCGGCAGCACGATCAGGTCGAGGCTCTGGCTGTCGAGCGGCAAGGCATCGAAATCACAGCGCAGCAGCGCCGCAGTAGGCGTGGCCCCGGCGGCGGCCGGCGGCATGGCGCTGTGGGCATCGAGTGCAATCCAGCGGTGTGGCATGCGGTTGGCTCGCAACGCGTCGAGTTCTGGCAGGCCGAGCTGCAGGGCATGGAAACCGAAGATGTCGGCCACAGCCTGGTCGAGCAGGGCCTGTTCCCACGCGAGCAGATAGTGGCCGGCAGGCGTCTGCAACCAGTGGGCCAAACCTATAATCGCGCCGGACTCCGTCATGACCTTGACTGCACTGCCTGCCTTCAGCAACACCCCCACTGGACGACCGACGATGCCCTCAGGGCGATCGTCCTCGGCCCCGGAACATCGGCGCCTGTTGACAGCCGCCCTCGGCGAACGGGCTCAAACCGTGGTGAGCATTCTAGTGACCCGTCGTCACGCCGATCGTGTCGATGCCGCCGCTGCGCCGGCCGCGTTGGCGCCCTATCGAGACCCCGCCCGATGATGACCCGCTTTTGTGGCCTGCTCGCCGGCCTGCTGTTGGCCGGTTGCGCCACCACCACCACCCCCCCTTCGACACTTCCCGCCACCACCGTCCCGGCCGAGCCGGCCTCAGGCAGTGCCCTGGCCAGCGCGGCGGCCGGCCTCATCGGCCCGACGGTCTCGCCGGCGGTGCAGCCCGCGCAGGCCGCGGCGCGCGGTGCGCGGCGCAGCAGCGGCATCGCCGACCTTGACGATGAGGCCGCACGCACCGACCTCTGGGTTCGCGTGCGGCGCGGCTTTGCGATGCCCGACCTCGACACCCCGCTGGTGCGCGACCGCGAGCAGTGGTACGCGACAAGGCCCGACTACGTGGCCCGCATGACCGGCCGCTCCAGCCGCTACCTGTTCTACATCGTCGAAGAGATCGAACGCCGCGGCATGCCGACCGAGCTGGCGCTGCTGCCCTACATCGAGAGCGCGTTCAACCCGCAGGCGGTGTCCAGCGCCAAGGCCTCCGGCATGTGGCAGTTCATGGCTGCGACCGGGAAAGACTTCGACCTGAAGCAGAACGTGTTTCGTGACGACCGGCGCGACGTGCTGGCCTCGACCCGCGCCGCGCTCGACTACCTGGCCCGCCTGTACACGATGTTCGGCGACTGGCAGCTCGCGCTCGCCGCCTACAACTGGGGCGAAGGCAGCGTCCAGCGCGCGATCGCGAAGAACCAGAAGGCCGGCCTGCCGACCGACTACATCAGCCTGAAGATGCCCGACGAGACGCGCTACTACGTGCCGAAGCTGCAGGCGGTGAAGAACATCGTCGCCGCACCGGAAGCCTTCGGCCTGCAGCTGCCCGAGTTGGCGAACCACCCGTACTTCCTGAGCGTGCCGATCGAGCGCGACATCGACGTCGAACTGGCGGTGCGTTTGGCGGGCGTGTCGCTGGAAGAGTTCAAGACCCTGAACCCGCACATGAACAAGCCCGTGATCCTGGCCGCCGGCACGCCGCAGGTGCTGCTGCCGTACGACAACGCGAACCGCTTCCTGCATGGCCTGGCCGCCCACCGCGGGGCCCATGCAAGCTGGACCGCGTGGGTGGCCCCGACGACCCTGAAGCCAGCCGACGCGGCGGCGCAGGTCGGCATGAGCGAGGCCTTGCTGCGCGAGGTGAACCAGATCCCGCCGAAGATGCTGGTCAAGGCCGGCTCGACGCTGCTCGTGGCGCGCAGTGCCAGCCGCGAGGCCGACGTGTCCCAACGCGTCGCCGACGACGCCACGATGGCGTTTGCGCCCGACGCGCCGCCGCTGCGCAAGCTCGCGTTCAAGGCGGGGAAGAAGGAGACTGTCGCGACGGTGGCCCGGCGTTACCGCGTCAGCGTGGTGCAGGTTGCGCAGTGGAACGACGTCGACGGCGGTGCGAGCTTCAAGGCCGGGCAGACGGTCGTGGTCTACACCGCCGCCAAGACCGTTCGCGTGGCGTCGCAGCGGGCCGCGGCCCCTGCCGTCAAGGCCAAGCCGAAAGCTGGCACGGTGGCGGCCAAGAAAACCGGGACGACGCGGGTCGCGAGCACGCCGCCACAGCGCGCCCAATGAAAAGAGCCGGTCGCGAGACCGGCTCTTTCGTTTTGGGGTGGCGTCAGGTCACGCGAAGTTGGCTTCGGCAAACTGCCAGTTGACCAGCGAACCAAGGAAGGTCTCGACCCACTTCGGGCGCAGATTGCGGTGGTCGATGTAGTAGGCGTGCTCCCACACGTCGATCGTCAGCAGCGCCTTGTCGGCGGTCGTCAGCGGGGTACCTGCGGCGCCCATGTTGACGATGTCGACGCTGCCGTCGGCCTTCTTCACGAGCCAGGTCCAGGCCGAGCCGAAATTGCCGACCGCGCTCTTCGTGAAGGCTTCCTTGAACGCAGCGTAGCTGCCCCATTTCGCGGTGATCGCCGCGCCCAACGCGCCACCGGGCTCACCGCCGCCGGCCGGCTTCATACAGCTCCAGAAGAAGGTGTGGTTCCAGATCTGGGCCGAGTTGTTGTAGATGCCGCCGCTGGATTTCTTGACGATGTCCTCCAGGCCCATCGCCTCGAACTCGGTGCCCTTTTGAAGGTTGTTCAGGTTCACGACATAGGCGTTGTGGTGCTTGCCGTAGTGGTACTCGAGCGTCTCCTTGCTGAGGCCGGGAACCAGAGCGTCGAGCGCGTATGGCAGGGCAGGCAGGGTGTGTTCCATGGGGCGTCCTCGGGTCGATTGGGGGGGTGGGAGCGGCGATTGTAGGCAGCTTGCTTGACCCTGCCCTGCGAGGCGGATTCAGCGGCAGGTTCAGCCGCCCGCACCGGCCTGACGGTCGACACTGACGACGCTGACGCCGAGGCGTCCATCGGCCAGCGTGGCGGTGATGCGCTGCCCCGGCTCGACCTGCGTCGCGGAGGTGATCGCCGCGCCTTGCGCGTCGCTCAACCAGGCGTAGCCGCGGGCCAGCACGCGGTGCGGATCGAGCGCGTCCAGCCGGGCGGCGAGGGCCGCGAGATGTTGCCCCTTTTGCACTCGCAGCACCGCCACCGCCCGGCGCAGGCGCAGCGCCGCCTGCTGCTCGACCTGCGCCCGCGCTCGCCCGGCCTGGGCCACGGCGGATGCAAGCCGGTGCTGCAGCATCGCCACGGCCTGCCCCTGGCGGCGCAGCAGATCGCTCGGCCGGGCCAGCCGCAGCGCCGCATGGTCGAGGCGCTGGCGCTGGCCGTCGAGCCGGTGCTGTACCCGCTGCTGCAGCGCTGCGGCCAGCACCTCCAGCGCGGCCAGGCAATCGAGCCGTGGCGGCGCCGCCAGCTCGGCCGCCGCGGTCGGCGTGGGCGCGCGAACGTCGGCGGCGAAATCGGCCAGGGTCACATCGGTCTCGTGGCCCACGCCGCACAGCACCGGCAACGGGCAGGCCGCGATGGCGCGGACCACGCGCTCGTCGTTGAACGCCCACAGGTCTTCCATCGAGCCGCCGCCGCGGCACACGATCAGCAGTTCGACTTCAGCGCGCCGGCCGGCCAGCGCAATCGCCTTGACCAGCGCGGCCGGTGCCTCGTTGCCCTGCACCAGGCTCGGGTAGATGAGCAGTTCGACCTGCGGCGCGCGGCGCGCGAAGGTGCTGGTCACGTCATGCAGTGCGGCGGCCCCAAGCGAGGTCACGACACCCACACGGCGCGGATAGCGCGGCAGTGGCCGCTTGCGTGCGGCGTCGAACAGGCCCTCGGCTTCGAGCCGGGCCTTCAGGCGCAGAAAAGCCTCGAACAGCGCGCCGGCGCCAGCGCGCTGCATGGCCTCGACCACGAACTGCAGTTCGCCGCGCGGCTCGTACACCGCAACGCGGCCGCGCACCTCGACCCGCTGGCCGTCGGCAGGGCTGAAGTCGAGCAGGCTGGCCGCGCGGCGGAACATCGCGCAGCGGATCAGCGCGGGCTGGCCCTCGGCGTCTTTCAGGCTGAAGTAGCAGTGCCCGCTGGCGGCGCGCGAAAAGGCCGAAATTTCGCCGCTCACGGTACACGCACCAAAGCGCGCGCCAAGCGCCTCGGCCACCGCCTGCACCAGCGCTGCGATGCTCCACACGACCCGGCCGGGCAACGCCGCCGACGCCACAGAAGGCGGCTCAATCACCGGCAACGCCAGCACTGGCGCGGGCTGAGAACTCCACAACCGCGGCGGGCCGTGCGCTGCGGGCCGAAACCCCTGTCACGGAGCTTTCACAATCATGCAAGTGATTGATTTTCAATGGGAATTTTCTGCCTAAGTTTTGAGCAATCTGTTCCAGGCCCGGTGTTTTCTCACTCTGCGGGCTTCGCGAAGGGGGTTACCCACAATGTTGTCCACAGTTCGCGGGGACAGTTTGCTGCCAGGGGCCGGTGCGAACGCGCGGCGTGCGCGCCGGGTTGCGCCCCGGCCCGGGCCGCGCAGGCCCTTCAGGCCATAATCGCGCCTTTCGGAAAAGCTGCTTTTCCGCCCCCGAAAGGCCCCCTTTGCTGTCGATCATACAAGCCGCTGGATGGCCCATCTGGCCCCTGCTCCTGTGCTCCATCGTCGCGCTGACGCTGGTGATCGAACGGCTGTCCAGCCTGCGCACGCAGCGCGTCGCGCCACCGCGGCTGCTCGACGAAGTGATCTCCGTCACCCGGGCCAGCCTGCCGGCGGCCGACGTGGTCAACAAGCTGGCCGACAACTCAGTGCTCGGCGCGGTGCTGGCCGGCGGGCTGCGGGCGGTGATCGCCGAGCCCCGCATCAGCGAGGCTGCGCTGCGCGACAGTTTCGAGTCGGCCGGGCGCGCCGCGCTGCACGGTCTGGAGCGCTACCTCAACACGCTCGGCACGATCGCCTCGGCGGCCCCGCTGCTGGGCCTGCTGGGCACGGTGATCGGCATGATCGAGATCTTCGGCTCGCAGGCGCCCACCGGCGCTGGCAACCCGGCGTTGCTGGCGCACGGCATTTCGGTCGCGCTCTACAACACCGCCTTCGGCTTGATGATCGCGATCCCGTCGCTGATGTTCTACCGCTACTTCCGGCGCCGGGTCGAAAGCTACGCCCTCGACCTGGAGCAGGCGGCCGAGCGCATGGTGCCGCACCTGATGCGCTTCGCCGTGCCGCGCCAAGCCGCGGCCTGACATGACAGCGCCAAGCGCACGTCGTTCGCTGCCCCCGAGTGGGCTGAGGCCGGACTCAAGGGCCTGCCTGCGCAGGGCCTTGTGCCTGCCGAAGGCGCGAGCGCGTCTTGCGCGCCCGGGCGCTCGGCCTGCTTGGCAGCGGCCCGGCGCGGGCCGACACGGAGGCTTTGCATGCCGATGAACTTTCGCCGCCGCGAGACCGAGGAACCCGAGATCAACCTGATCCCGTTCATCGACGTGCTGCTGGTGATCCTGATCTTCCTGATGCTCTCGACCACCTACTCGAAGTTCACCGAGTTGCAGGTCACGCTGCCGGTGGCCGACACCGAGCGGCTGCGCGATCACCCGCGCGAGATCATCGTCGCGGTGGCCGCAGACGGGCGCTACGTGATCGATCGCAAGGCGGTCGAAGGGCGCAGCGTCGAGTTACTCACAGCCGCCCTCGGCGCTGCCGCCGAGGGCTCGAAGGACGCCATGGTCGTGATCTCGGCCGACGCCAACGCGGCGCACCAGAGCGTGATCAACGTGATGGATGCAGCCCGCCGCGCCGGGCTGCCGCGGCTGACCTTCGCCACCCAGGCATCCGACGGCGCCGGGTCGCGCTGAGCGGCTGCTCACGCCGCCGCCACCCGGGGAAACGGGCCGTGTCGTTGCAACAGCGCCTGGAGGCCTCATGGGCGCGGCGCGGGCCGCTGGCCTGGGGGCTGTGGCCACTGTCGCTGCTATACCGGCTCGGGCTGTTGGCGCGGCAGGCGTGGGCGGCGGCCGGCCTGATGCGCGAAGAACGGCTGGCGGTGCCGGTGGTCGTGGTCGGCAACCTCGTTGCCGGTGGGGCCGGCAAGACGCCCGCGGTGATGGCCGTGGTCGCGCTGCTGCGCCGGCACGGCTGGACCCCGGGCATCGTTTCGCGCGGCTATGGCCGCAGCGGCGAC
>JANOVJ010000685.1:0-1929 GCA_031417295.1 bacterium
GCCGACGCTGGCGGCGGTCACCGAACTCACGGCCGGCCCCGTGCCGATGCGCCACTACCGCCCGGCCGGCAGCGCGCCCGGCGCGGTGCTGCCGGTGCTGGTGTACTTCCACGGCGGCGGCTGGGTGATCGGCGACCTGGACACCCACGACACGCTCTGCCGCGAACTCGCCAATGCATCGGGTTGTGCGGTGGTGGCGGTGGACTACCGGCTGGCGCCTGAGCACCGCTTTCCAACTGCGGTGGACGACTGCCTGGCCGCGACCTACTGGGTTCGCGGCAATGCGGCCGCGCTGGGCGTCGATGCAGCGCGGCTGGCCGTCGGCGGCGACAGCGCAGGCGGCAAGCTGGCGGCCGTGGTGGCGATGCTGGCGCGCGACGCGGGCGACCTGCCCATCGCGTTCCAGTTGCTCATCTACCCGGCCACCGACCAGCGTCGTGGCGCGCCCTCCCACCAGACCAACGGCCAGGGCTATCTGCTGACGACCGACACGATGAACTACTTCCACGATCACTACCTGCCCGACCCGGTGCAAGACCTCGACTGGCGCGCCTCGCCGCTGCTGCGCGACGACCTGGCGAACCTCCCGCCCGCCTTCGTGCTGACTGCCGGCTACGACCCGCTGCGCGACGAGGCGCTCCAGTATTCGCAGCGCTTGAGCGAAGCCGGCAACCGCGCCACCCACATCTGCTTCGAGCGCCAGATCCACGGCTTCATCACCATGGGCAAGGTGCTCGACGAGGCGAACACGGCGGTCTCACTGTGCGCGGCGGAGGTGCGGCGCGCGCTGGCGGCCTGACCGCCCTCGCCAAGGCGCGGGGCCGTCAGTGCCCCGCCTGGTCGCCCCACAACTGCTTCAGCCGCGCGTCGCGCCCACACCCATTGCGGTAGTAGGCGTAGCGCACCGGGTTCTTCTTGTAGTAGTCTTGGTGATAGTCCTCGGCCGGGTAGAACGCACCCGCCAGCACCACCTCGGTGACGACGGGCTCCTTGAACGGCTTGGCCTTCTCGAGCGCCTCCTTCGAGGCCTGGGCGGTCTTTAGCTGCGCTGCATCGACGGCGAAGATGGCGGTGCGATAGGGCGAGCCGCTGTCGCAGAACTGGCGGTCCTTGGTGGTCGGGTCGATCGTGCGCCAGAAGTACTCGAGCAGCTGCTCGTAACTCACGCGCTTCGGATCGAAGACGATCTCGACCGCTTCAGCATGGCCGGTCACCTTGTTCGAGACCTGCTCGTAGGTCGGGTTCGGCACCTTGCCGCCGATGTAGCCCGACACGGTGCTGACGACGCCAGGCACTTTGTCGAAATCGGACTCGACGCACCAGAAGCAACCGCCCGCGAAGATCGCCTTGGACAATCCGGTAGGTGCCGTCGGCGTCTGCGTGCCGCCCTGCGCCCGTGCGCCACCGAGTGTCAACGAGGCGCCGATCGCGAGCACGACGGCCACGGCCGCCGCGAGCAGCCAGCGCCACTTCATCGCACCGGCAGGAACCAGCGAGTTCATGCGGCCTCCGCAACGAACTTCAGTGCCACACCGTTGTTGCAGTAGCGCAGGCCGGTCGGCTTCGGGCCATCTTCGAAGACATGACCATGGTGGCCCCCGCAACGTGCGCAGTGGTACTCGGTGCGCGGCAAGAACAGGCCGAAGTCGCGCTTGGTCTGGAACACGCCGGGCAGGGTGGTGAAAAAGCTGGGCCAGCCGGTGCCGCTCTCGTACTTCATCTTGCTCGAGAACAGCGGCAGGTCACAGCCCGCGCAATGGAACTGCCCATTGCGCTTTTCCGCATTCAACGGGCTGCTGCCCGCCGGTTCGGTGCCTTCTTCGCGCAGCACCTTGTACTGCGCCGGGGTCAGGCGTTGGCGCCATTGCACGTCGGACAACACCAAGGGCTGAATGCGTGCGCCGCCGGCCGTTGCGGGCGTTGTGCCAG
>JANOVJ010000686.1:0-17609 GCA_031417295.1 bacterium
AAAGCGCCCACCGGGTACCACCGGTCTTGTAGCAAGTATAGAAAACACCATGGTTACCACACAAACGGTAAGCAACAAAATAGCAGGTATGATGAGGTGATGGTTATCTTCCAGTTTGCGCAGCAGTACAAGGCGATCGTCGAGAACGCGCGTGCCTCGCGCGAGACCGAGCCTGGCTGTCGCCAGTTCGACGTTTGCCGCGATCCGGCGGACCCGGCGCTGTTTTTTCTGTATGAGCTGTACGACGACGAGGCGGCGATCGAGGCCCATCTGGCGACGCCGCACTTCCAGCAGATGAACGCGGCGACGGCAAGCTGGGTCGAAAGCAAGAAGGTCGGGCGCTACACGCGGGTTGCACCATGACCGGTTTGAAACTCGGCTGCATCGCCGACGACTTCACCGGCGGCACCGACCTGGCCAACAACCTGGTCCGCGCCGGCATGCGCACGGTGCAGGTCATCGGCGTGCCGGATACGGCCCACGCGCCGGTGCCCGACGCGGACGCGGTGGTGGTCGCGCTGAAGTCGCGCACCGCGCCGGTGGCGCAGGCGGTGGCCGAATCGCTGGCCGCCGCGCGCTGGTTGCGCCAGGGCGGCGCGACGCAGATCTACTTCAAGGTCTGCTCGACCTTCGACTCCACACCGGCCGGCAACATCGGCCCGGTGACCGAAGCGCTGATGGACGCGCTGGGCGCGCCCTTCGTCGTCGTCACGCCCGCCTTCCCCGAGAACGCGCGCACGGTCTACAAGGGCCACCTGTTCGTTGGCGACCTGCTGCTGTCGGACAGCTCGATGCGCCAGCACCCGCTGACGCCGATGACCGATGCCAACCTCGTGCGCGTGTTGCAGGCGCAGCTCGACCCGGCGCGCGGGCGGCGCGTGGGCTTGATCGAGCACCGGACGGTCGCGCTCGGCGCGGCGGCAATTTCCGAACGCATCGCAGCGTTGCAGGCCGAGGGCATCACGCTCGCGATCGTCGATGCGCTGGCCGATGCCGACTTGCGCCACCTGGCCCAGGCTGCGTCGTCGCTGCCGCTGATGGTGGCCGGCTCGGGCCTCGGCGTCGGCATTCCCGCGCTGCACGGCCTGGCACCGAGCATGCAGGCCGCGCAATTGCCAGCCGCCTCGGGCCTGCGCGGCGTCGTCTCGGGCAGTTGCTCGGCCGCCACCAACGCGCAGGTGGCAGCCTTCATCGCCGCTGGCGGTGCGGCCTTTGCGGTCGACCCCTTGCAACTCGCCGCCGGACGCGACGTGGCCGGCGCCGCACTGGCCTGGGCCCGGCTGCGCCTCGGGAATGGACAGGGGCAAGGGGAGGGGCAGGGGCAAGGACCGGTGCTGATTTGCGCGACGGCCGCCGCCGAGGCCGTGCGCGCCGTGCAGCAGCAACTCGGCGCCGAACGCGCCGGTGCGCTGGTGGAAGATGCGCTCGCGCGCATTGCCACTGGCCTGGTCGCCATGGGCGTGGGCCAACTCATCGTTGCCGGCGGCGAGACCTCGGGTGCCTGCGTGCAGGCGCTCGGCGTCCAGCAACTGCGCATCGGGCCGCAGATCGACCCGGGCGTGCCGTGGTGCCACGCCGCCACACCAGCCCGCGCGGAAGGCTTGCATCTGGCGCTGAAGTCGGGCAACTTCGGTGGCCCCGACTTCTTCAGCCGTGCCTTCGAATGCCTGCGTTGACCGACGACAACCTGCTCCGCGCCGAGATCTGCCGCGTCGGCCGCTCGCTCTACGAGCGCGGCTACGTGCACGCGACCGCCGGCAACATCAGCGTTCGCCTCGCCGACGGTTCGTTCCTGATCACGCCGACCGACGCCTGCCTGGGCACGCTGGATGCGGCACGGCTGGCCCACGTCGACGCCGCGGGCCGGCAGACCGCGGGCGACAAGGCAAGCAAGACGCTCGCGCTGCACCGGCGCATCTAAGCCGCCGCGCCCGAGGCGCGCTGCGTGCTGCACAGCCACAGCACGCACCTGGTGGCGCTGACGCTGCAGGGCGTCTGGGACGAGGACGACATCGTGCCGCCGATCACGCCGTACTTCGTGATGAAGGTCGGCCACGTGCCGTTGATTCCCTACCACCGCCCGGGCGATCCGCAGGTGGCCGAGCTCGTGGCGCAACGTATTGAAGCCATGGCGGCGCGCGGCACGCCGCTCCGCGCCGTGATGCTGGCCCGGCTCGGGCCGACCGTGTGGCACGGCTCACCGGCTGAGGCGAGCGCGGTGCTCGAAGAACTGGAAGAAACCGCGAAGCTGTGGCTGCTCTGCCAGCCCCGGCCGACCGCGCTGGACGCAGCGCAGATCGAGGCCTTGCGCCAGCAGTTCGGCGCGCTCTGGTAGGGTCCCGGGCGAACCGCCGCAGTGCCGAAGTGGCACGCTGGCGCAACAGGGAACCTCATGACCGAAAAGCGCCAGCGCATCGCCATCGTCGGCGGCAATTTTGCCGGGCTCACCGCCGCCATCAAGTTGTCGCGCCGCCATGCGGTGACGCTGATCGACCCGACCGAGCACTTCGAGTGGATGCCCAACATCCACGAAATCCTGTCGAGCGTGAAGACGCCTCAGGGCCTGCGGCTGGACCGTGCCGCGATCGTCGGGCAGGCCGGCCACCGCTTTCTGCGCGACCGCGTGACGGCGCTGCAACCGGCGCAGGGCCGGCTCGCCACCGCCGGTGGCCGCGAGCTGGCGTTCGACGCTTGCATCGTGGCGGTGGGCGCGCTGTGGAACACGCATCACGTCCCGGGCGCCACCCGCCACGCGCTGCCGTTTCGCAGCGTGGCCGACGCGCTGGCGATCGAGCAGCGGCTGCACACGCTGGTGCGGCAGGGCCAGCCGCTGCGGATCGTGATTGCCGGCGGCGGCATCTCGGGCATCGAGGTGCTGGGCGAGCTGCTGCGCCGCCACCGCGACGATGCCAGCCTGTCGGTCGAGGTGGTCGAGGCCGGCCCGCGGCTGCTGCCCGGTTTGGCGCCGGCGCTCGATGCCGATCTGCGCGAACTTTGCGCGCCGTACCCGGTCACGTTCCGCACCGGGACGACGATTGCCGCCGTCTCGGCCAAGGGCGTGCGCCTGGCCGACGGCACGCGGCTGCGCTCCGAGCTGACGCTGTGGACGGCCGGGCTGGCGCCGCCCGCGCTGCTGCGCGAGTCGGGCCTGGCGCCGCCGCCGCAGCCCTGGGCTGGCGTGCACGCGACGCTGCAAAGTTGCCACTTCGACAACACCTTCGTTGCGGGCGACGCGGCGGCCTTGCCGCAGGCCATCGCCAAGCAGGCCTATCACGCCATCGACATGGGCGCGCTGGCGGCGGCCAACGTCGAGCGCTGGCTGGCCGGGGGCACGCTCAAGCCGTTCAAGCCGGCGCCCAAGCCGGTGTTGATCGCGTTCGGCGACTTGCAGACCTACCTGGTCGCGGGCCGCACCGTGGTGGCGAGCAAGGCGCTGGCCGGCGCGAAGGAGGGTGTCTACCAGGTCTTCATGGCGCAGATGGCGCCGCGCGGGGTGCTGACTTCGCTGCCGGGCGCGACCGGCAGGCTGTGGCAGGGCTGGCGCAAGCTGGCCGTGCCGCAACTGCTGTCGCTGGCCGATTTCAGCAAGCTGCCCGACCGCAGGGTCGTGCGGCTGCTGTAGCCGGCCGGCTCAGTGGGGTGGGTAACCCTGCACTATCGAGGCCATGGGCGAAAACAAATGGCTCGCCCGCCGCCCACTGCCTAGACTCCGCAGTGCAGTGCGTTCCAAACAACCGAAGGAGCAAAGCATGTCGAACGAATCCAAGTGCCCGTTCTCGGGCGGTACAGGCAGCCACACCATTTCCGCAGCCCCGGCCAACGCAGGCTGGTGGCCGAACCAGTTGAACCTGAAGATGCTGCACCAGCAGTCCAGCAAGTCCAACCCCATGGGCGCGGCGTTCAACTACGCCGAGGCGTTCAAGACGCTCGACCTCGACGCCGTGGTCGCCGACCTCACGGCACTGATGACGGACTCGCAAGACTGGTGGCCGGCCGACTACGGCCACTACGGCCCGTTCTTCGTCCGCATGAGCTGGCACGCCGCGGGCACCTACCGCATTGCCGACGGCCGCGGCGGCGGTGGCACCGGCGCGCAGCGTTTCGCGCCGCTCAACAGTTGGCCCGACAACGTGAGCCTCGACAAGGCGCGCCGGCTGTTGTGGCCAGTCAAGCAGAAGTACGGCCGCAAGCTCTCCTGGGCCGACCTGCTGATCCTGGCCGGCACCGTGGCGATCGACTCGATGGGCCTCAAGACCTTCGGCTTCGCGGGCGGCCGCGCCGACATCTGGGAGCCCGAGGACGAGATCTACTGGGGCCCCGAAACCACCTGGCTCGGCGACAAACGCTACAGCGGCGACCGCGAGCTTGCCCACCCGCTGGGCGCGGTGCAGATGGGCCTGATCTACGTCAACCCGGAAGGCCCGAACGGCAACCCGGACCCGCTCGCTTCGGCGCGCGACATCCGCGAGACCTTTGCGCGCATGGCGATGGACGACGAAGAGACCGTCGCGCTTGTGGCCGGCGGCCACACCTTCGGCAAGTGTCACGGCGCGGGTGATACGGCGCACGTGGGCCGCGAGCCCGAGGGCGGGACCATCGAGCAGCAGGGCCTGGGTTGGGCGAACAGCTTCGGCAGCGGCAAGGGCGTGCACACCATCAGCAGCGGCATCGAGGGCGCGTGGACGCCGAACCCGATCAAGTGGGACAACGGCTACTTCGAGACCCTGTTCGGCTATGAGTGGGCGCTGAGCAAGAGCCCGGCCGGCGCGCACCAGTGGAAGCCCACCGACCCGGCAGCGGCGACCACCGTGCCCGACGCGCACGACCCGGCCAAGCGCCACGCGCCGATGATGACCACCGCCGACATGGCTCTGCGCATGGACCCGGTGTATGAGCCGATCTCGCGCCGCTTCCTGCAGAACCCGCAGGCCCTGGCCGACGCGTTCGCGCGCGCCTGGTTCAAGCTGACGCACCGCGACATGGGCCCGCGTGCGCGCTACCTGGGCAAGCTGGTGCCGACGGAAGTGCTGATCTGGCAGGACCCGATCCCCGGCGTCGACCACGCGCTGGTGGATGCGGCCGACGTCGCAATGCTGAAGGCGCAGATTCTCGCCTCGGGGTTGTCGATCTCGCAGCTTGTCACCACCGCGTGGGCCTCGGCGGCGAGCTTCCGCGGCAGCGACAAGCGCGGCGGCGCCAACGGCGCGCGCATCCGCCTCGCGCCGCAGAAAGACTGGGCCGTGAACCAGCCGGCCGAACTGGCGGCGGTGCTGGCGAAGCTCGAAGCGATCCAGCAGGCGTTCAACGGCGCGCAATCGGGCGGCAAGAAAATCTCGCTGGCCGACCTGATCGTGCTTGGCGGCTGCGCGGCCGTCGAGGCTGCGGCGAAGACGGGCGGCCAAGACGTGACGGTGCCGTTCTCACCGGGTCGCATGGACGCGTCGCAGGCCGAAACCGATGTCGAGTCGTTCGCCCCGTTGGAGCCTGCGGCCGATGGCTTTCGCAACTACCTCGGCGCGGGCACCGAAGACACGGCGGCCGAGCAGTTGCTGGACCGGGCGAACCTGCTCACGCTCACCGCGCCCGAGATGACCGTGCTCATCGGCGGCCTGCGTGCGCTGAACGCCAACGTCGGGCAGGCCCGCCACGGCGTGTTTACGCAGCGCCCTGGGACGCTGAGCAACGACTTCTTCGTCAACCTGCTCGACATGGGCACGGCGTGGCAGCCGTCGGCCACGGCCACGGGCGTGCTCGAAGGGCGGAGCCGGGCGACGGGCGAGCTGAAGTGGACGGGCACGGTGGTCGATCTGGTCTTCGGCTCGAACTCCCAACTCCGCGCGATCGCCGAGGCCTATGCGTGCAGCGACTCGGCACCGGCGTTCGTGGCGGCCTTCGTGGCTGCGTGGAGCAAGGTGATGAACCTGGATCGCTTCGATCTGGCGTGAGCTTTGGGGCGGGCGCTCCAGCGCCCTTCACTGCGCCCTTGACCGCGCCCTTTACCGCGCAGTGAGCGTGCTGCGCGTGAGTGAGCCGTGCCGGGGCGGCGCCGGCCAGGCCGAAGCGGGCAGCGCCGCCAGGCCCGGCGGCACGTGCAACAAGGCGTTGATCCAGCCGCCATGGCCGACCAGTTGGCACGGGCCCGGCGGCAAGTCGGCGCAGAACGCTTGAACCCTGCGCGCCAACTGCTGCAAGCTCTCGCCCCCGCCCGGGGCATGGCGCAGCAGGTCGGCCTCCCAGGCCTGCACCTCGGCCCACGGCACTTGCGACCACGCTCGCCCGTCCCAGGCGCCGAAATCCAGCTCGGCCAGGCGCGCGTCCACCACCACCCGCCAGCCCCAGCGCCGCAGCCAATCGCCGACCCGGCGTGCGCGCTGCAACGGTGACACCCACACCGCGCTGGGCAGGCCGTGGCGACGCGCCTGCTGCCGCACGCGGTGCGCCAGGCGCTTGGCCTTTCTCGGGTCCACGCGCAAGTCGGTGCGCCCGATGCAGCGCCCTGCCGCGGCGCGCGCGGGCGGGTGACGCCAGCACCACAGCTCGGCCACCCTTCAGCCCGCCGCCAGAACCGCCAGCACGGTCAAGTACACCGCCAGTTCACAGAACTGCTGGGTGGCGCCCAAGGCGTCGCCGGTGAAGCCGCCCAGGCGGCGCTGCAGCCATTGCGCCATCCACGCCGTGACCGCCATGCTCGCCACTGCGGCGGCGGCCAGCGCGGCGATGGGCAGCCAGAGCGCGGCCAGCGCCGCTGCCAGCGCCGACCACAACAGCGCCACGCCCAGGCCCAGGCCATCGAGCTGCTGCGCCAGCGGCTTGGCCTTGGCGTGCTCGGCGTCGCCGCCGTAGGGCAGCCAGCGCAGCAGCATCACCGTGGCGGTGCGCGACCAGGTATGCGCCAGCGGCAGGACAGCCAGCGTAGCCGCCCAGTCGCGCGTGGCCAGCCCGTGCAGGGCCGCGGCCTTGAGCGCCAGCACCAGCACCAGAGCGACGGCGCCATAGGTGCCCAGGCGCGAGTCTTTCATGATCGCCAGGGCGCGCTCGCGGCTGACCGCGCCGCCCAGGCCGTCGCAGGTATCGGCCAGGCCGTCTTCATGGAAGGCGCCGGTCACCCAGATGGTGAAGGCCATGCACAAGAGCACCGCCACCAGCCCCGGCCAGACGTGCCCCGCGGCCCACAGCACCAGCGATGCGCCGCCGCCCAGCAGCAGCCCGACACCCGGAAAGTGGCGGGCGCTGGCGTGGAGCCAGGCGTCTTTCCAGCCGACCCATGCCGGCACCGGCACGCGCGTCAGGAACTGCAGCGCCACCAGGTAGAGCCGCAGTTCATGCAGCATCGTGGCCCTCATCGGCGGCCGCGCCTTCGCGCGTGGAAACGCCCGCGCTCTCGAAACTGGCCATCTCCGCCAGCAGCAGTTCGGCCGACTTGAGCAGCGGCCAGGCCAGCGCCGCGCCCGAGCCTTCGCCCAGGCGCAGGCCCAGGTCGAGCAGCGGCTGCACCTTCAAGTGCTGCAACCAGCGGGCGTGCCCGTTCTCGGCCGAGCCGTGGGCGAAGACGCAGCGCTGCAACACCAGTGGCTGCACCGCTGCGGCCGCGGCCACGGCGGCGGTGGTGATGAAGCCATCGACCACGATCAAGCGGCACTCGTCGGCCGCTTGCCACACCGCGCCGACCATCGTGGCGATTTCCAGCCCGCCCATCGCGGCCAACTGTTGCAACGGCGTGACCGCTGCGGCGTGGCGCTCGAGCACGGCGTGCAACACGCGCAACTTGTGCGCCAGGCCGGCGTCGTCCAGGCCGGTGCCGCGGCCGGCACACTGCGCCAGCGGCAGGCCGGTCAGGCGGCACATCAACAGCGCCGCTGCCGAGGTGTTGCCGATGCCCATCTCGCCCAATAGCAGCACGTTGCCGGGCAGGCCTTGCACGATGGCCCGGCCGTGGGCCCGGGCCGCGTCGCACTCGGCCGCGCTCATCGCCGGGCCGAGGCTGGCATCGGCCGTGCCGGCGCGCACCTTGGCCAGCACCAGGCCGGCCTGCGGCGCCAGCTCGGCGGCGACACCGCAATCGACCACCGTCAACGCCAGGCCGTGCTGGCGCGCCAGCACCGACACCGCCGCGCCGCCGGCCAGCATGTTGGCCACCATCTGCACCGTCACGGCCTGCGGGTAGGCGCTCACGCCCTGGGCCGCGATGCCGTGGTCGGCTGCGAACACGACCAGTTGGGGGTGACGCAGGCGCGGTTGCGCAGTGCCCTGCACCAGGGCCATCTGCAAGGCCAGCGCTTCGAGCCGGCCCAGGGCGCCGTGCGGTTTGGTCTTGTGGTCGATCAGGTGCTGGACGCGGGCAGCGAGGGCGGGGTTGTGCAGCAGGTCGATCATGTGGCGCACTCAGGCCCGCGGCAGGCGGTAGAGACCGCAGATCTTGTTGCCGTCGGGGTCGCGCAGGTAGGCCAGGTAGAGGCGGCCGACGGCGCCTTCGCGCAGGCCCGGTGGCTCTTCGCAGGTGGAGCCGCCGTGGGCCAGCCCGGCGGCATGCCAGGCATCGGCCTGCTCGGCCGACTGGCAGGCAAAGCCGACCGTGCTGCCGTTGCCCGGCGTGGCCGGCTGCCCGTCGATCGGCAGGCTGACCGAGAAGACGCCCGTCGGCGTGCGCCAGAAGATGCGGTGCCGGTCGACCATCCCGGCGGGCACGCCCAGCGTGCCCAGTACCGCGTCGTAGAAGGTCTTGGCGCGGTCGAGGTTGCTGGTGCCGATCATGAGGTGCGAGAACATGGCGTGGGTGCCTTTAGGCGGGCGCGCGAAGCGCTGGGTTGAGTGGGGATGGGCCTCGGGCAGGCAGATGGTGGCCCCGGCAGATTGTGGCCTGGGGTTGGCGGGCCGAGCCCTGGAACGCCCGATGGGCGCTTGCCACCCCAACGAGCCCGCCGCTGTCGTGCCAGCCAACGGGCGCTACGATCCCCAGGCTGTCCATTCGTCATTCCTCCGAGCGCGAGTCCGGTGAAAGGAAGCGCGGGCCATGAACCACATCCAAGTCCAATGCATGTCAAAGCGCTGACGCTCCTGCTCGCCATGCTCGTGCCCGGCGCAACCTGCGCCAACGACGAGGCGGCGAAGTTGCGTTCCATCGTCGGTGGAGTGGTTCGCCCGCTCATGTCTCAGCACGACATCCCCGGGATGGCGGTATCACTGACTGTCGACGGCCGGTCGCACGTCTTCAACTACGGGCTGTTGTCGAAAGAGGCTCAGATGCCGGTCACTGACTCGACGATCTTCGAGATCGGCTCGATCAGCAAGATGTTCACCACGACGCTGGCAGCCCTCGGACACGTGACCGGCAAGCTTTCGCTGGATGCAAATCCTGGACGCTACCTGCCTGGCCTGAAGGGGCGGCCCATCGATCGGGCCACGCTCCTGCATCTGGGCACCCATACCGCAGGCGGGCTCCCGCTGCAGTTCCCCGATGCTGTCGGCGATGACAGTGCCGCGTTCGCTTTTTTCCACGGCTGGAAGGCTGAAGTTCCGCCTGGGACGGTACGGCAATACTCCAACCCGAGCATCGGTCTGCTGGGCGCTGTCACTGCCGCTGCGATGAAGGACGACTTCGGGAAGCTCATCGAGACAAAGCTCCTGCGCCCGTTGGGCATGCGCCACACCTACATCGATGTGCCGCCCCACATGATGGCCGACTACGCTTGGGGCTATCGCGAAGGCCGGCCGGTCCGGGTGAAGCCCGGCCCATTGGACGATGAAACCTATGGCATCAAGTCAACGGCATCCGACCTGATTCGCTTCGTGGAGGCGAACATCGACCCCGGTCGGGTGGATGCCCCGCTGCGCGAGGCGATCCGCATGACGCATGTTGGTCGCTTCAGGGTCGCCGGCATGGTGCAGGGCTTCGGGTGGGAACAGTTTGCTTACCCGCTATCGCGTGAGCTGCTGTTGGGCGGCAATGCGGAAGAGGTTATCTTCGATCCAAACCCTGTGCAGCCGGTGGTCTTGCCGCAGCCGGCTTCGCCACGCTTGTTCGACAAGACGGGTTCAACGGGGGGCTTTGGCGCCTACGTCGTGTTCGTGCCATCAAAGCGGATCGGATTGGTGATTCTGGCCAACAAGAACTTCCCGATTCCCGCACGGGTCGAGGCGGCCTACGCGATCCTCGATCTGCTGGCGCAGAGCCCGCGCTGACGGTTCGCACGGGTTTGACCGGCCGCTCTTGCAGGCAATGCCGAACGGCGGCTTGTGTGCTGCTCAATCCACCGCACGACGCCTCAGAACCCGACCACCACCGCCGCCCCGAACACGCTGTTGTTCTTGCGGTAGCTGCCGTCGCTCACGTCCTCGAACACCGGCTGGTTCGCACCGTCGTAGCGGTATTCGAGCTTGAACGCCGTGTAGCGGTTGAGCTCGTAGTTCAGGCCCACTGCCAGCGCGTAGCGGTTGGCGCCTCGGTCGCAGCCGCTCACGTAGGCCGTGGTGCAGGCCAGCGTCGCGTCGGGGCCGATGCCGTTCTTGGCGTCGGCGCCGTAGCCCAGCAGGCCGCCGCCGTTGCGGCTGTTGTTGATGAAGTCGACGCGGGCAATGGCCTGGAAGCGCGGGTTGAACTTGTAGCCGGCCAGCGCCGACGCGCCGTACCACGACGCGGTGCGGTACGCGCCGGTCACCGGGTCGGGCGTGATCGACGCCTGCTTCTGCATGCCGTAGCTCAACTGGCCCTGCAACGTCCAGTCGCCGCGGGCGTAGTAGGCATCGGCTTCGATCAGGCCGACCCGCGTGTTGGCGGTCGGGTTGACGAAGTTCGGAGCGTCGCCATAGACACCCGCCAGGCCGAAGCCGCTGAACTCGCCGGCGTAGTAGTCGGTGCGCACCGCCAGCACCGGCGCCTTGTCGCCCGGCGACGCGGTGTTCTGGTTCATGTTGGCGAGCAGGGCCTTGGTCGTCCAGCTGCCGCGCGCGAGCTCGAGCCCGGCGCCGACGTAGGCGCTCGGCATCGTGAAGTCGAACAGCAGGTTGTGCGTGATCAGCTTGTTCTGCGTCGGCTGCATGAATTCGTAGCCTTCCCAGTCGGGAATCTGCCCGGCGATGAAGCGCGTCTGCAGGTCGGTCAGCGGCACCGAAACGCTGGCCTCTTGCACCACCGACTGGCCGTTCACCCCGCCGATCAGCGCACCCGCGCTGCGTTGCGGCTGCAAGGTGAGGCGCCACTTGGTGCCGCCTTCCATCTCTTTCTGGATGTCGAGGAACGCGATGCCGATGTAGGAGTTGAAGTAGTTGTAGCCAAAGTCGCCAACGGAGTCGAGGAACTGGAAGCCTGCGGTGTCCTGCGCCTTGTTGACGATGTAGGCGGTCTGCATCTGGCCGCTGATCTTCAGGCCGAGGAAGCCGCTCGCCTCGCGCGAGTCCTCCAGCCCTTCGGTCTTGACCGACAGGCGGCCCAGTTCGGCGCTCTGCGCCGGCGTCATGCCCCACTGGCCGCTGTCGCCCTTGACCTCGATGGCCTTTTGCTTCGCCTCCAGTTGGTTAACCCGGTCGCGCAGCGCGCGCAGCTCCTTCAGCAATTCGTCGTTCGTCTGGGCGCGCGCAAGCGACGGAAAGCACGCCGCCCATGCCAGGGCCAGAGCGGTCATCGAGCGATAGTTCATGGTGTGTTTCTCGCGGTTCGAAAGCTTGCGGAAAGCCGGTTCCTGAGCCCGCCGCGGCGGCGGGCTTCGGGAGCGTGGGGCGTGGGGTGTGAGGGCGGTGCCGGCGCGTCAGTGGCCGGTCTTGAAGGTTGTGAAGGTGCGCGCCATCAGGCGACGGATGTCGTTGCTCACCACGCCCTGCACGCCCATCCGGTTGATCTCTTCCTCGCTCGGGTACACCGCCGGGCTGTTGGCGATTTCGGGCTTGACGAACTTGCGCGCTTCCTTGTTCGGGTTGGCGTAGTAGAGCTTGTTGGTCAGCGCGGCATGCACCTCGGGCCGCAGGATGTAGTTCATGAACTTGTGCGCGTTGGCCGCGTGCGGCGCGTCGGCCGGGATGACCATGGTGTCGAAGAACAGGATGCCGCCGGTCTTGGGCATCAGCGGCTCGATCCGCTGCCCGGTCTTGTTGTCGATGGCGCGCTGGCGGGCGCTGTTCAGGTCGCCCGACCAGCCCATCGCGACGCAGAGCGAGCCGGTCATCATGTCGTCGATGTAGCCGCTGGAGCTGAACAGCGTCACGTAGGGCCGCACCGCCTTCAGCAGGTTGGCGGCGGCGGCGTAGTCGGCCGGGTCCTTGCTGGAGAGCGACTTGCCCAGGTAGTGCAGCGCCGCCGGCATCACCTCGGACGATGAATCGAGGAACGAGACGCCGCAGGTCTTGAGCCGCGACATGTACTCGGGCTTGAAGATCAGGTCCCAGGCGTTGGCGGGCATGGGCAGGTCGCCGAGCGCGGCCTTGACCTTGTCGACGTTGATGCCCACGGTGGTGTAGCCCCAGAGCCAGGTCACCATGTACTGGTTGCCCGGGTCGAGCTTGGCCACCTGCAACTG
This sequence comes from bacterium, assembly GCA_031417295.1. Taxonomy (GTDB): domain Bacteria; phylum Pseudomonadota; class Gammaproteobacteria; order Burkholderiales; family Burkholderiaceae_C; genus CAIKUF01. The sequence goes on from JANOVJ010000686.1 coordinate 12,507, forward strand.
CACGTTCGGGTCGAGGTTCTTCAGGTTCGGCAGCAGGCTCTTGTCGAGCGGCTTGAGCAGCCCGCCGTCGGCCTGCATCCGCGCCCAGCCGGTGGACGACATCACGATGTCGTAGCCGGTGCGCCCCGCCACCAGCTTGGCGTGCAGGATCTCGCTGCTGTCGAAGGTGTCGTAGCGCACCTGGATGCCGGTTTCCTTCTCGAAGTTGGCCACCGTGTCGTCGGCGATGTAGGCCGACCAGTTGTAGAAGTTGAGGATCTTCTCTTCCTGCTGCGCACTCGCGTGCGGTACCCAGGCGGCCGCACAGCCCATCAGCAGTGCGGCGGCTTGGCGAAGTGGGTGGGGGCGGTGGGTCATGGTTCGGTCCTCGGGTGTCTTGGGTGTGCGCTGGCGCAAGGCAATACGGGCTTCGGTGGCTGGGCGCGGCGGGCTACGCCGGCTCTTGCTGGGTCAGGCAGTGAATGCCGCCACCGCCCGCGGCAATGGCGTCGATGTCGAGCTGCACCACTTCGCGGCCGGGAAACAGTTCCTGCAAGGTGCGCCGCGCTGCCGCGTCGGCGCGGCTGTCGCCGAACTGCGGCGCGATCACGGCGCGGTTGCAGACGTAGAAGTTGATGTAGCCGGCTGCGAAGTCTTTGCTGTCGAAACGCGGCCGCACTGTCTCGGGGCCGTTCAGCACCACCACCTTCAGCCGGCGCCCGGCCGCGTCGCTGGCGGCGCGCAGGATGTCGAGGTGGCGCTGCGTCACCGCGTGGTCGTAGGAAGCCGGGTCGGTGTCGAAGTGCGCCAGCACCACGCCGGGCGTCGCGAAGCGGGCGTAGAAATCGGTGTGTGCGTCGGTGATGTCGCGGTCGCGGATGCCTGGCAGCCAGATGATCTTCTGCAGGCCGAGCAGCACCTTCAACTGCGTCTCGGCCTCGGCCTTGTTGAGGCCGGGGTTGCGGTTGGCGTTGAGCACACAGCTCTCGGTGATGATGCCGGTGCCCTGACCGTCGGTCTCGATGCCGCCGCCCTCCAGCCGCAGCGCAGTGTTCAGCAGCCTGGCACCGGCTGCCTTGGCAGTGAACGCGGCGACCTTGTGGTCGGCCTGGTGCGTCTGCCGGTTGCCCCAGCCGTTGAAGTTGAAGTCGACCGCGCCGCGCTCGCCGCTGGCCGAGCGAACGAACACCGGGCCGATGTCGCGCATCCAGGAGTCGTCGAGCGCGCTTTCGACGAGCTGCACCTCCGGCCCGCACTTCGAGCGCGCCAGGCCCATTTCATTCGGCCGCACCAGCATCGTCACCGGCTCGTAGCGGGCGATCGTGCGCGCGATCAGGCCCAGGTTGTCCTGCACCACCGGAAGCAGCGCGTCGCCCCAGATGTCGCGGCTCGCGCCGAAGGCCATCCAGGTGCGCTTGTGCGGCGCGGCTTCGTCGGGCATCAGCCACGGGCCGCCGCTGGGTGCGGGCACGGGCGGTAGCGGTTGCGCCGCTTCGGCGCTGCCGGAACCCCCGCAGCCAAAAACGCTTGCGCCGGTGATCATGGTGGTGGCGGCCAGAACGTGGCGGTTGAAGGCGCGTCTTGTGGTCATCGCTCAGGCCGTATCTGCTTGCCGTCGCTGGTTTGCAGCGCCTGGTACATCTCGGGCCGCCGGTCCCGAAAGAAGCCGAAGCTCTGCCGGTCGAGGCGGGCCGCTTCCAGGTCGAAGCGGTGCAGCAGGACCGTCTCGTCGGTGCGGTTGGCTTAGGCCACCTTGGCGCCGGTGGCGTCGGCGATGAAGCTCGAGCCGTAGAACACGCCCGTCAGGCCCTGCTGCTGCGCGTTGCCGTTGCCCAGGCCGGTCTCGCGGCCGATGCGGTTGGCCGCCACCAACGGCAGCATGTTGGCCGCGGCGTGGCCCTGCATCGTGCGCTGCCAGTGGCCGGCGGTGTCCATCTCGGTGCTGTGCGGCTCGGAGCCGATGATGGTCGGGAAGCACAGCACTTCGGCGCCCATCAGCGCCATCGCGCGCGCGGTCTCGGGGTACCACTGGTCCCAGCAGATCGCGATGCCGATGCGGCCGAAGCGCGTGTCCCAGACCTTGAAGCCGGTGTCGCCCGGCGTGAAGTAGAACTTCTCGGTGTAGCCCGGGCCGTCGGGGATGTGCGTCTTGCGGTAGATGCCCAGCACCTGCCCGTCGGCGTCGGCCACCGCGACCGAGTTGTAGGCCGCGTTGCCGGCGCGCTCGAAAAAGCCGATCGGCAGCACGATGCCCAGCTCGCCGGCCAGGCGTGCGAAGTGGGCGATGCGCGGGTTGCCCTCGAAGGGCTCGGCGAGCTCGAGGTGGCGCACGTTCTGGTCGAGGCAGAAGTACGGCGTCATGAACAGCTCGGGGCAGAGCACGAGCTGCGCGCCCTGCGCTGCGGCCTGGCGGATCAGGCGCTCGGCACGGTCGATGTTGCGCTGGAAGTCCCAGTCGCCCGAGGCCATTTGGACGGCGGCGACGGTGATGTGGCGGGTGGTCATGGTCGGGTTGCCTTCAAGGGGATGCTGCGTGACTCGGCGCGACTCCGCGTGACAGTGCGCCCACCTGCAGCCGGTTGCCGAGCATCGGCTGCTGCTGCGTCGAGCAGTGCATCGCGCCACCGCCGATGGAGATCGCGGCCGCTGGAATCAGCTCGACCACGCGGTCGGGAAAGGCGCGCGCAAAGACCTGCCGCGCCGCCTCGTCTTGCGGCACGCCGAAGGCAGTCGAGATCACCGCGCCGTTGACGAGGATGTAGTTGGCATAGGTGTCGCAGAAGCGCGCCGAGCCGTAGCTGTGCGCATCGCGTGGCACCGGCAGGTCGATCAGCTCGAAGCGCCGGCCGCGCGCGTCGGTGGCGAGCTCGAGCGCGCGCCGGTTCTCCTGCATGCAGCGGAAGTAGTCGCCCATGTCGGCATCGGCGGCATTGAAGAGGATGCGCCCCGGCGCGATGAACGACGCAATGCCGTCGATGTGGCCGTTGGTCTCGACCTCGGCCGGGTGGCCCGGCAGCCAGACGATCTTGCGCACGCCGAGCATGCGCACCAGCTCGGCCTCGATCGCGCTGCGCGACATGCCGGGGTTGCGGTTCGGGTGCAGCAGGCAGCTTTCGGTGGTGAGCAGCGTGCCCTGGCCATCGACGAAGAACGAGCCGCCTTCGAGCACCATTTCCGAGCGGTGCAGCGGCAGCCCGCAGGCGGCCGCGATGTCGGCCGCGGCGCGCTTGCAGCCGTCGTACGGTGCGTACTTCTCGCCCCAGGCGTTGAAGCGAAACCCGACTGCGGCCTGGCTCACCCGGTCTTCGTTGACAAGAAAGATCGGCCCGCAATCGCGCAGCCAGTTGTCTTCGACCGCGAGCGGCAGCACCGTCACCGCCGGGCCGCACAGCTCACGCGCCTGCGCCGCCAGTGGCGCATGGGCGGCGACGACGCAGCGCTGGTAGCGGGCGATGGTGCGGGCCAGCAGCGCGAAGGCGCGGCAGACCGCGGCGTAGTGCTCGCCCCACAGCTCTTCGCGTTGGTGCAGCACCGGCCAGCCGAGCCAAGTGGCGGCCATCGGCTCCCACTCGGCGGGCATGCGAAAACCGGCGCGCTGGCAATCAAAATCGGGGTGGTTCATCGGGGTGGGCAGGAAGCGAATTGTCTGGGTCAGAATGGTGACTTGAATCCAGCTCATGGAAAAGCGACTTGTTCGCCGTTGATTGATCTATGGAGCTCATGTGTCCAACGCCCGCCTGCCTTCGTTCAAGTTGTTGATCGGCTTCGAGGCCGCGGCCCGGCTGGGCAACTACTCGCGCGCCGCTGACGAGTTGTTCGTTTCGCAGTCGGCCATCAGCCACCAGATCGCGCTGCTCGAACGGCAGGTCGGCCAGGCGCTCTTTCGGCGCAAGGGCCGCGGCGTCGAGCTCACCGTGCCGGGCCGGCTGCTGCACGAAAGCGTGGTCCGTTCGCTGGAGGTGATTCGCGGCGGGCTGGGGCGCATCGACACCTACCTCGACACCAACCTCGTGACCCTTGTCTGCCCGGCCCCCATCGCGCACGGCTGGTTGCAGCCGCGGCTCGATGCGCTGCTGGCCGAGCAGCCGGCGCTGTGCCCGATCGTCTCGGTCGACGAGAGCGCGCGCTACATCGATGAGATGGACGTAGACATCGCCATCACCCGCGAGCCACTGAAGCAGGCTGGCGTGTTCGAAGTGCCGCTGCTCAGCGACGAACTGGTGACGGTGTGCACGCCCGGACTCGCCGCCCGGCTGCCTGCGCGAAACCGGGCCGTGCACCCGAAGCGCGCCGGCCTGCTGTGCCTGGAAGGCGACCTGACGAGCGACCCGACCGGCCGCTTCATCCGCGAGACCTTCGCGGCGTTCCGCAAGACCGCCATCTACGACGACGCCCGGCTGCTGCTCGACGCCGCCCTGCGCGGCCGCGGCCTGGCGCTGCTGTCGCGCCTGCTCGCCGACGACGCGCTGGCGCGGCAGCAACTGGTGCTCGTGCCCGGCTACCCGAAGCGGCCCGCCGGCACGGTGTGGATCTCGCGCACCGAAGGCGAGCCGCGCTCGCCGCTGGTGCTGGGCGTGTTCGACGCCTTGCTGCGTTACGCGCAGCAGCGTTGAACGCCACGGGCGTTTGCGGGGCCGCGTCTCACGGCGCGCCACGGGCCCGCTGCTACGATCCACCGAAGGCAACGGAGTCGGCAATGAAGCTCTACATCGGCAACCGAAACTATTCGTCATGGTCGATGCGCCCGGGCGTGCTGCTGGCACAAGCCGGCATCGAGCACGAGGCCGTGATGCTCCGCTTCGACGCCTTCAGCGCCGGGTCGGCGTTCAAGCGCGGCGTGGCCGCCATCAGCCCGACAGGCAGGGTGCCGGTGCTCGTGGACGGCGACCTGGCGGTGTGGGACACGCTGGCGATTGCCGAGTACGTGGCTGAAAAGTTTCCGGCGAAGCACCTTTGGCCCGCCGACGCGGCAGCCCGCGCCCACGCGCGCAGTGTGTGCGCCGAGATGCACTCGGGCTTCACCGCGCTGCGCGGCGCCTGCCCGATGAACATCGAGGCCGCGCTGCCAGAGACCGGCGCGCTAATCTGGCGCGACAACGCCGGCGTGCGCGCCGACGTGGCCCG
>JANOVJ010000687.1:0-4237 GCA_031417295.1 bacterium
GGCCGCGTCGCGCAACGCTGGGCGCTCGGCAGCGCCGCGCTGGCCTTGCCGATCGGCGCCGCCTACGGCCTGGCGCAGCACGCGCAAGCCGGCTCGGGGTTGCTGGTTTTGTTCGGGCTCGCGGTGGCGGCCTACGTGGCCCACGGCCAGCTCCGCGTGCTTTTGCTGGCGCGGCTGCGCACCGAGTGGTTCAACGTGCTGACGGCCTTGCCGCAGGTGCTGGTGCTGGCCGGCGTGGGCGTTGTCGTCGGTGCGGGCCTGAGTCTCGCGGCGGGGCAAGGTGCATCGGTCTGGCTGTGGGTGTTCGGGCTCGCCTATGCGGCGTCGGCGTGGGTGGCGTGGCGGCGGCTGGGCGCGGCGTCGGAGGCTCCGGCCGCAACGCCTGTCGGCTGGCGCGTGCTCGGCCGCTATGGCCTCGCGACATGGCTGGCGGCGGTGCTGGCCACGGCCGCGGCGCTCGCTGCGCAGCGCTGGGTCGAGGGCAGTGCCGGGCTGGCCGCGCTGGGCCAGTTCACGCTCGCGATGACGCTGGTGCAGGTGCCGCTGACGCCGGTGACGTACGCCGCGCCGCTGCTGTTCCGGCGCTGGATGGAGCAGTCGGGCACGCACGCCTCGCAGCGCCTCGCGGCATTCCTGTTTCTGGTGTTGCTCGGCCTGGCCGCCGCAGTGGGGCTTGCCGCGCCGCGGTGGCCCGATCTGGCGCTGGGCCCGGCCTACGCGGGGGCCACCGCCGCGCTGGCGGTGCTGCTGGCCGGTGGCGCGGCCGAGGCGGCTTCGCGCGTGCTCACGGTTCACGCCAGTGCGAGCGGCCTGCCGTGGGTGGGCGTGCGGGCCGAGGCCGCGCGCTGGGTGGCGCTCGGGCTCGGCTGGTGGCTGCTGCCTCAGCCGCTGGGCCTGCTGGCCTTGTGTGCGGTGTGGGCGGCTGCGGCGTGGGCGGCGGCGCTGGTGGTCGTGGTGCACGCGCGCGCCGCTGCCACGGCCGTAGCCGTAGCCGCCGCTGCTGACGCGAGCGCTGCTGCTGCTGCTGCTGCCCCGCCGGGAGCCCCGCGATGACGCGCGTGGCGTTGCTCGGCCCGGCGAACTCGATTCACCTGCAGCGCTGGGCCGCGGCGCTGGCGCAGCGCGGGCACGCGCTGTGCGTGATCTCGCAGCAGCGCTGCGAGCGCGCGTTGCTGCCGCAGCAAGCCGAGGTGGTGTGGCTGCGGCACAGCGGGCCGGCCGGCTACTTTCTGAACGCCCTGGCGCTGCGCCGTGCGCTGGCCAAGTGGCGGCCTGATTTGCTGAACGCGCACTACGCCAGCGGCTATGGCACGACTGCCGCGCTGGTCGGCTTTGTGCCGACGCTTCTGTCGGTCTGGGGCAGCGACGTTTACGACTTTCCCTGCGAGAGCGCGTTCAAGGCCCGCCTGCTGCGCTGGAATCTGCGCCGCGCCACCGCGCTCGCATCGACCAGCCACGCGATGGCGCAACAGGTGCGGCGCCTCGTGCCCGAGCGTGACGACGCGATCGCGGTGACGCCGTTCGGCGTCGATCTGGTGCGGTTCGCACCCGCAGCAGCACCCGCACCGGCACTGGAATGGGCGCCATCGACGCATGCGGCCGGGCCGCTGACGATCGGCATCGTCAAGACGCTGGCGCCGAAGTACGGTGTCGATCTGCTGTTGCGCGCCTTCGCCGGGCTGATGCGTGACGCCGAGGTGCGCGCGCTGACTGACGACTGCCGCCTGCTCATCGTCGGCGACGGCCCGCAGCGTGCCGCGCTCGAAGCGCTGGCGCGCGAACTCGGCATCGCGCAGCGCACCGAATTCGCCGGCGCCGTGGCGCACGCCGACGTGCCGGCGGGGTTGCACCGGCTCGACCTCTACGCCGCGCCGAGCCGGCTCGACAGCGAAAGTTTCGGCGTCGCCGTGATCGAGGCCAGCGCCTGCGGGCTGCCGGTGGTGGTGAGCGACGCGGGCGGCCTGCCGGAAGTGGTGCGCGACGGCGAGACCGGCCTCGTCGTGCCGCGCGACGACGTGCCCGCGTTGCAGGCCGCGCTGAAGCGCCTGCTGCTCGACCCGGGCTTGTGCGAACGCCTCGGCCGCAACGGCCGCGCGCACGTGGAGCGCGAATACGAATGGGGCCATTGCGTGGACTTGATGGAGCAGGCCTACGCGCGAACGATCGTGATCGGCGGCCGCCGATGAACATCCTGCTCGTCAACCACTACGCCGGCTCGCCGCGCCACGGCATGGAGTACCGGCCGTTCTACCTCGCGCGTGAGTGGGTGCGGGCCGGGCACCGGGTGCAGATCGTCGCGGCGTCGTTCTCGCATGTTCGCAGCCGCCAGCCGGAGGTGGGCGCTGCCGCGCTCGATGAACTCATCGACGGCGTGGCCTACCGCTGGCTGCCGACGCCGACCTATTCCAGCAACGGCGTCGGGCGGGTGCGCAACATCTTCTCGTTCCTGCGCCAGGTCTGGCGCCTCGCGCCCGGCCTGGCGAAGGAATTCGCGCCCGACGTGGTGATCGCATCGAGCACCTACCCGATGGACATCTGGGTCGCGCGCCGCATCGCTCGCCGCGCCGGCGCGAAGCTGGTTCATGAGGTGCACGACCTGTGGCCGGCGTCGCCAATCGAACTCGGCGGCATGTCGCGCCGCCACCCGTTCATCCGGCTCTGCCAGAAGGCCGAAGACGACGCCTGCCGCGATGCCGACATCGTGGTTTCGATGCTACCCAAGGTGGCCGGGCACTTGAGCGCGCGCGGGCTGGCCCTGCGCAAGCTGCACATCGTGCCGAACGGCATCAGCCTCGATGAATGGCAGGGCGAGGGCGTGCCGCTGCGCGACGACATCGCGGCGCATCTGGCGGCGCAGCGCGCGGCCGGGCGAACCATCGTCGGCTACGCCGGCTCGCACGGCCTGCCGAATGCGCTCGACGTGTTGCTCGATGCGGCGGCCTTGTTGCGCAGCGAAGCGTTCGCCTTCGTGCTCGTCGGTGACGGGCTGGAGAAGGCGCGCCTCGCGCAGCGCGTTCAGGCCGAAGGCCTGGCCCACGTGGCGCTGTTCGACCCGGTTCCGAAGGCGCAGATCCCGCCGCTGCTGGCCGGGTTCGACATCGCCTACATCGGCTGGCTGCGGGTGCCGATCTACCGCTTCGGCATCGCCCCGAACAAGCTGATGGACTACATGATGGCCGGCTGCGCGGTGCTCCATTCGGTCGAGGCCGGCAACGACCCGGTGGCCGAGGCGGGCTGCGGTCTGACAGTGGCGCCGGAGTCGGCTGCGGCCGTGGCCGAGGGCCTGCGCGTTCTCGCCGTGACCCCGCCCGCCGAGCGCCGCGCGATGGGCGAGCGCGGGCGGGCTTTCGTGCTGGCGAACCACACCTACCCGGTGCTGGCGCAGCGGTTCATCGAGGCGCTGTCGTGAGGGGCAGCGAAGAGCCCCATGCGGTCGCCGAGCGCTATGCGCGCCGCGACGTTGGCGATCGCTACAGCATCCTGCGCCCCGACGTCTGGCAGTCTGTTCAGGAGCGCCAGCGCGCGATGCTGGGCCTGTTTGCGCGCGAGGGCCTGACCGACTTGTCCACGCTGCGCCTGCTCGAAGTCGGCTGCGGCGCGGGGGGCAACCTGCTCGAACTGCTGCGGCTCGGTTTCGCGCCCGCCCACCTGAGTGGCATCGAGCTGTTACCGGCGCGCTTTGCGATGGCGCGCCAGGTGCTGCCGACGGCCTTGAACCTGATCGAAGGCGACGCCCTGCAAGCCGATGTCGCGTCGGCCTCGCTCGACATCGTGTTCGTGTCCACCGTCTTTTCGTCGCTGCTCGACGACGTATTCCAGCAGCGCCTGGCCGCTGCGATGTGGCACTGGCTCAAGCCCGGCGGCGCGGTGCTGTGGTACGACTTCACGCTGAACAACCCGCGCAACCCTGACGTTCGCGGCGTGCCGCTGGCGCGTGTGCGGGCGCTGTTTCCGCAAGGCCGGGTCAAGGCGCAGCGGGTCACGCTGGCGCCGCCCGTCGCACGGCTCGTGTGTCGCCTGCATCCGCCGCTGTACACCGTGTTCAACACGCTGCCGCTGCTGCGCAGCCATGTGCTGGCGTGGGTGAGCAAGCCGTAGAATACCTACTTCACTACATGTTTCGGAATGCCATGAAAACGGTCACTGCTGCCGATGCCAACCGCCAGTTCTCCGCCGTGCTGCGTGAAGTGGCCCAGGGCGGGCGGGTGATGGTCACGTCACGCGGCAAGCCGGTCGC
>JANOVJ010000688.1:0-3164 GCA_031417295.1 bacterium
TTCGCAAGAATGGGCAACGGGCGCATCGGGTTCTCCTTGGGGGTGGGATCGTGGATCAGGCCCCCAGTGTGCGACCGCTTCGTGACACGGGGTTGTCGGCAATCTAGCGGCCAGACCCGGAAGCGTCAATGGTATTTTGCCGATTGTTGACAATCCGCTTGCCACGGCTTCCAATCGATACAGGCCGGGTGTGGTGCGTCACCGCGTCACCGGCCTTCCGCCTCGAACCTTCCGTATGACCGCCCCCCCATCCCCTTCCGCCCAGGCGCTGACCGGCCTCGAAGGCTTCATCACGCTCGCCAACGACCCGACGCAGATCCGCGCGTTCTACGACCTGCACAAGGGCCTGGAGCACACCCCGGCGATGCTCTCGTTCGAGCAAACCATGCTCAAGGTGCCCGAGATCGCGCAGATGGTCGACGAAGGCTACGAGCCGCCGCACCTGACGCTGGCCGAGCTGAGCCAGATGGCCGAGGGTTCGCTCGGCCGCGCGCACGCGACGCGCATGCTGGCCAGCGGGCTGGACCCGGACGTGATCCGGCGCAACGCGGCATCGGCGGCGCTGGAGCCGGGCGAATCCGGACTGGCGCGCGAGGCGCGCTACCTGACGCGCCGGCGCACGATGACGCACGACATCCACCACACCGTGACCGGCTTCGCGACCGACCTGCCGGGCGAGGTCGGCCTCTCTGCCGTCTACCTGGCGCAGATCCACCAGCCGGTGAGCCTGCTGTACCTGTGCGCCGTGCTGCTGCACACGATGCCCGAGCCCGATCTCTACGGCCGCGCGCTGCACCGGCTGCAGGAAGGGCTGCAGATGGGCTGGAAGGCACGCAACCTGCTGGCCCAGAAGTGGGAGCTGGCCTGGGAGCGCCCGCTCATTGAATGGCGGCAGGCGCTGGCCATCGAGCCTGCGCGGGCCTGAGCGGCGATGGGTCGCGAACCGACCTCTCCGGCGACGGGGGCAACCGCGCCGACCGCGCTCGCGCTGCTGCGCTCGAGCTCGCTTGCCAGCGCGGTGCAGCAGGAGATCGAACGCGCGATCCTGCGGGGCGAACTTGCCCCTGGCGCCAAGCTCAACGAGGCAAACCTTGCCGAGCGGCTGGGCGTTTCGCGCGGGCCGGTGCGCGAGGCCTTTCGCATGCTGGAGACAGTCGGCCTGGTGCGCCAGGAAAAGAACCGCGGCGCCTTCGTGCGCCATGTCGCGCTCGACGAGGCGATCGAAATCTACGACCTGCGCGCGATGATGGAAGAGTCGGTCGGCCGCGCCCTCGCCCGCTCGATCACACCGGCCCAACTCAAGGCCGTGCACGCGCTGGTCGACGCGATGGGGCGTGCGGTCAAGGCAGGCGACGCCGACGCTTACCACCTGCTCAACCTCGAGTTCCACGATCGGCTGGTCGGCTTCACCGGCAACCGCAAACTGGGCACGGTGTACCGCCAGCTGATCAACGAGTTGTCGCTGTTCAGGCGGCTCAACCTGGCCGAGGAAAAGATGATGCCGCTCTCGGCCTCGGAACACGACGGCATCGTCAAGGCCATCGCCAGCGGCAACGCCGACCGCGCCGGGCGGGCGATGCGCGATCACGTCGTCGAAAGCCGCGAGCGCACGCTGCGCAACCACGCGCCGGCCAACGATGCGCAGGCAGCACCTCAACGAAAGATCATCCGCCATGCTTGATGTCAATCGGCGCCACTACGCGCTGCCCAAGGAACCCACGGTCGTCGTCTGTGTCGACGGCTGCGAGCCCGACTACCTGGCACAGGCGGTGGCCGGCGGCCACATGCCGTGGATGAAGCGCACCCTCGCCGAAGGCACGGCGCTCATCGCCGACTGCGTGGTGCCGAGCTTCACCAACCCGAACAACCTGTCGATCGTCACCGGCGTGCCGCCCTCGGTGCACGGCATCTGCGGCAACTACCTCTACGACATCGCGAGCGGCACCGAGGTGATGATGAACGACCCGAAGTGGCTGCGCGCACCCACGCTGCTGGCCGCGCTGGCCGATGCCGGCAAAGCGGTCGCAGTGGTCACCGCGAAAGACAAGCTGCGCACGCTGCTCGGCCACGGCATGAGCCAGGGCATCTGCTTCTCGGCCGAGCGCGCCGACCAGGCCACTCTGGCCGAAAACGGGATCGACAACGTGCCCGCACGGGTCGGCCTGCCGGTGCCCGATGTCTACAGCGCCGGCCTGTCGGAGTTCGTGTTCGCGGCCGGTGTGAAGCTGATGCAGCACGCGCAGCGCCGCCCCGACGCGATGTACCTCTCGACCACCGACTACATCCAGCACAAGCACGCCCCCGGCACGCCTGAGGCAAATGCGTTCTACCGGATGATGGATGGCTACCTCGGCCAACTCGAAGCGCTGGGCTGCGTGATCGCATTCACGGCCGACCACGGCATGAACGCCAAGACGCGCATGGACGGCCAGCCCGACGTGATCTACCTTCAGGACTTGCTCGACGGGTGGCTGGGCGTGGCGCGCACCAGGGTGATCCTGCCGATCACCGACCCGTACGTCGTGCACCACGGCGCGCTCGGCTCGTTTGCCACCGTGTATTTGCCGGCCGATATCGATCCTGGCGAACTGGCCCGCCGCATCGCCGGCCAGCGCGGCATCGAGCTTGTGCTGACGCGGGCTGACGCTGCGGCGTGCTTCGAGCTGCCGGCCGACCGGATCGGCGACCTCGTGGTCGTGTCGGAGCGCTCGACGGTGATCGGCACTGCTGCCAGCCGGCACGACTTATCGGCACTCGAAGTACCGCTGCGTTCGCACGGCGGGATCTCCGAGCAGCGCGTGCCGCTGATTGTGAATCGGCGGATTGAAGGGCTGGACACGCAGCGTCGCTGGCGTAATTTTGATGCGTTCGATCTGGCGCTGAACCATGCCCAGCATGGCGTTTGAGGTACGCCCCGTGCGCAAGTTCGACGGTCGGGACGGCAAAGGCACGCCCGGACAGGCAGCGAAGCTTCATCGCTGGCGGTCGGCGCTGCGCGCCCTGTCCGGGAGCGCCTTTGCAAAGCGGCACGTGATTTCCTCGACCAGAAAGCCCAACAGCGGAGCGCGGCGGGCGGTGGCCCCTGGGGGGGGTGTGGGGGGCGGGGGGCACCCCCCCGCACTGGTAGGGGAACGGAGGCCGCCCCCGGGGGTGGCCCCCCCGGG
>JANOVJ010000689.1:0-3466 GCA_031417295.1 bacterium
CGCCGGCAGCGCCTACTTCGCCCAGTACAACCGCCACAAGCTCGGCGTGAGCCTCGACCTGAAGCACCCCGACGGCAAGGCGCTGTTCATCGAGCTGGTGTGCAAGGCCGACGTGGTGATCGAGAACTTCCGCCCCGGCACGATGGCCAGGCTCGGCCTCGGCTACGACGTGCTGCGAGCGGCCAACCCGCGCCTGATCTACACCGCGATCAGCGGCTTCGGCCAGACCGGCCCGCATTCGCGTCGCCCGTCGTACGACAGCACGGCGCAGGCTGCAGGCGGGCTGTGGTCGATGAACGGCAGCCCGGGCGCGCCGGTGCGCGTGGGCAGCATCATCGGCGACTTGGCGGCGTCGTTTTACGCCACCATCGGCACGCTGGCCGCGCTGCGCGAAACCGAGCGCAGCGGGATCGGCCAACTCGTCGACGTTTCGCAGCAGGACTCGGTGGTCACGCTGACCGAGAGCGCGATCGTCAACTACACCGTCGCTGGCGTGGTGGCGAAACCGCTCGGCAACGACCACCCGTTCGGCCGCCCCTACGGCCAGTACGCCTGCAAGGACGGCTTCGTCTTCTTCGGCTCCTACACCGACAAGCTGTGGCGCGAGGCCTGTGCCGTGTTCGGCGAACCCGAACTGGCCGACGACCCCGAGATCGACACCATGGCCAAGCGCTTCGACGAGGCGACTTACCAGCGCCGCATCGCGCCCGTGATCGAGCGCTGGTTCTCGCCCCGCACCAAGGCCGAGTTGGAGGCGATGGCCGGCGACCGCATCGTGCTGACGCCGATCAAGAAGATCGACGAGGTGGTGGCCGACCCGCACCTGCGCGCACGCGAAATGTTCGTGCCGGTGCAGATGGCTGGCGCGACGGTCGAGGTCTTCGGCTCGCCGATCAAGCTCTCGGGCACGCCGGTGCAGGCGGCGGGCGCGGTGCCCGCGCTGGGGCAGCACAATCATGCGGTGTACCGCGAGTGGCTGGGCATGACGGCCGAGCGGTTCGCGGCGCTGCAGGGGCAGGGCGTGATCTGAGCGTCGCCGCGTTGGGGCTGCGCAAACGGTTGCCGCACCTTCGTCGGCCACACACTCCTTTTGACTGTTGACTTCATCGATGTTCAAGACTTGCGCTCTGGCTTTCACGCTGGCCTTGCTGCTGGTGCCTCCATCGCTTGAAGCGGCGCGGCCTGTCTTCAAGTGCAGTCTCAACGGCTCGGTCACCTACCAGAACGATCCGTGTCCCTCTGGCGAGCCGAGGAAGGCGCCGACGGTCGAGCAACTCAATGCCGAACGGCAGAAGGGGCTGCGTCAAGCGGCCAGCGCCGCTGCAGCCGGACCGGGCGTGATGGGCGAGAAGGAACAGCCCAAGATCGCACTCCCTCCCCTGGCGGCGCCGGTCGGGCCGGCCAAGTGCGATGGCCGCATTCACTGCTCGCAAATGACTTCATGCGCAGAGGCCAGGTACTTCCTGGCCCATTGCCCAGGCGTCGAGATGGACGGCGACGCGAACGGCATCCCGTGCGAGAAGCAATGGTGCCGTCGGTAGTCTGCTTCCGGCAACTTCTCCGCGTCGACCTTTCGGCTTCTGACAAAAACCATGACCACCATCCTCCGCGCGGAACCCGTAGATGCCGAAGCCATGCTCGCCATCCAGAAGCGCTCGTTTGAAGCCGAAGCGCGGGCGGTGCAGGACTGGGACATTCCGCCGATGACCGAGACGCTGGAATCCGTGCTTGAGCACATCGAGTCTGCGTGCGTGCTCAAGGCCGTGGATGAGGGCCGCGTTGTCGGGTCGATACGCGGAAACTTTCGGGGCACTGTTTGCAGCATCCACCGGCTCAGCGTCGATCGGGCGTACCGCGGCAAGGGCCTGGGCTCGGCCCTGCTGAGGGCGATCGAGCAAGCGCACCCGGAAGCGTCTGGCTTCGAGTTGACGACCAACGCCGCCATGGAAGCGAACGTCCGCTTCTACCTTCGGCACGGCTACCGGGTCGAGGCACACGTTCGCTATGCCGAGACGATCATGCTGGTCCAGATGGCGAAGCCGGCGGCGGCGGGCGCCTGACGGACGGCGCGTCAGGTGGGCGGCGCCACCAGGCGATACCAGGCGACCCCGTCGGCATCGACTTCTCTGCCCGCTTCGCCGCGGTGCATCAGGTAGTTCAGACAGGCCAGGCTTTCGCCGGTGGCCATGCCAAGCAGGCCCACGTCGGTTTCGGCGATGGCGCGCGCGAACAGCGCCCCGAACACGTCGATCGCCCGCTTCGGCCGCTCGGCGAGCGATCGGCGCAGCCGCAGCAGCGCCCGCTCCTGGCCGCTGGCCAGTGCGTCGATACGCGCGTGCAGGCCGCGAAAACACTCGTTGTGGGCCGGCAGCACGAGCACCTCGTCCGGCACTTCGCGCTTGAGTTTCGCCAGCGACTCGAGCCAGTTCTTCATCGGGTCGGCGTCGGGCTCGGTCGGGTAGACCGAGACGTTCGACGAGATCCGCGGCAGCACCTGGTCGCCCGAGATCAGCACCTTGAGTTCGGGGCAGTACAGGCAGGCATGTTCCGGCGAATGGCCGCTGCCGACGACGACGCGCCAGGTGTGGGCGCCGATGGCGATTTGCTCGCCGTCCTGCAGCCGCCGAAAGCTGTCCGGCAGGGCGTGGATGTGCTTGCCGAAATTGCCGAAGCGGGTGCGGTAGGTTTCGATGGCCAGCGGCCCCCAGCCGGCGCGGCGGCAGAAGTCGATCGCGTCGGGCGGTGCTTCGCGCCCGGTGTCGGAAACCATCGCCCGGCAGCTCAGGTATTCGAGGCGCGACATCCACAGCCGAACGCCGAACTTGCGCGTCAGCCAGCCGGCCATGCCGACGTGGTCGGGGTGCATGTGGGTGCAGAACACGCGGGTGATGCGCGCACCGTGTTGGGTGGCGGCCAGCGGGCCGTCGTCGGCGGTCAACTGGCGCCAGGCGGCCAGTACGTCGGGGGTCTTGGTGCCGGTGTCGACGATGGCCCAGCCCGGGCCTTGTTCGTCCTCGTCGGCCACCGCCCAGAGGTTGATGTGGTTCAGCGCAAACGGCAAGGGCATGCGCAACCACAGCACGCCGGGCGCGACCTCGCGCACTTCACCGGGCGCCGGCGCCTCGCCGCAGGGATAGCTCAGACCATAAGGCGCACCCTGGGCGCTGGGAGAGGTTGACGGCTCGTCAGGCCGGCCGTCGGACGTGGGCACTTGGGACATGCCACGATTGTGCCGGCCTCGCCGCGGCGCCGCTGTCGCCCGCGTGCCGGACCGCGCTGCGGGGCTGACCGTGCCGCAGGGTCTGGTGTCGCGGTGGGCGCCGCCCCTGCGAGCGTCGCCGCTGCGAAGGACGCCCCCGCGAATGTCGCCCCCGCAGCTGCCGTCAGTGCGGGCTCAGCCAGCCCAGCAGCCGCCGGTAGACCGCCGGGTCGCTCAGCAGGTCGAGGTGGTGGATGCCGTGGCCCA
>JANOVJ010000690.1:0-1890 GCA_031417295.1 bacterium
ATGAAGGCGCCGAAGAACCAGTTGGCCACATAGATGTGGCGCACCTTGCGCTTGCCGATGGTGCCGAAGAAGACCACCGCGTAGGCGACCCAGACAACGGCGATCAGAATGTCGATCGGCCACTCCAGCTCGGCGTACTCCTTGCTCTGCGTGTAGCCCATCGGCAGCGTGATCGCCGCCGCGACGATCACCAGTTGCCAGCCCCAGAACGTGAACTCGGCGAGCTTGTCGGAGAAGATGCGCGCCTGGCAGGTTCGCTGGACCACGTGGTAGGAGGTGGCGAACAAGGCGCAGCCACCGAAAGCGAAAATCACCGCGTTGGTGTGCAGCGGGCGCAAGCGGCCGAAGCTCAGCCACGAGATGCCATAAGTGAGGTCGGGCCAGGCCAGTTGCGCGGCAATGACCACGCCGACCAGCATCCCGACCACCCCCCAGACCACCGCGGCGAGCGCGAACTGCAACACCACCCGGTCGTTGTAGACCGGTACGGTCATTGCCTTGCTGTCATTCATGGCGGCTCCTCGGTTCAGCGGCGGTGGCTGTAATGTCGCAGGGTCTGGCGGGCTCGGGCTCGGGTTCGCCACCTTCGAGCACCCGCCAGCCTTCACGGTTCAAGTCATCGAACTGCCCGGCCTGAAGCGCCCAGGCAAACAGGCCGATCACCGCCAGCACCAGCAGCACCGACATCGGCAGCAGAAGGTACAGGCTTTCCATGGCCTCAGGCCAAGCCCGCCGAAGGCAAGTCGGCGGGCACTGCGGTGGCGCGGCTCAAGCGCAAGGCGTTGAGCACCACCCCCAGCGAACTCAGGGCCATCCCCAGGCCCGCTGCCCACCCCGGCAGCCAGCCGGCCAGCGCCAGCGGCACGCAGACGGCGTTGTAGGCCGCAGCCCAGGCGAAGTTCTGCCGCACCCCGCGCTTGGTGCGGCGGGCCAGCGCGCGGGCTGCGGGCACCTCGCTGAGGCGGCTGCCGAGAACGATGAAGTCCGAGCGCTGCTGCGCCAGCGCGCTGCCGTGGCTGAGCGCGAACGACACGTCGGCGCGGGCCAGCACCGGGCCATCGTTCAAGCCGTCGCCGACCATCAGCACGCGCTGGCCCTGCGCCTGCCAGGCGGCCAGGGCGGCCAGCTTGTCTTGGGGGGTGGCGCCGCCGTGTGCATGGGCTATGCCCAGATCACTGGCGATACGGTGCACGCTTGCCGGTGCGTCGCCCGAGAGCAACCGCACCTCTACGCCCATCGCGCGCAGTGCCCGCACGGCCTCAGCCGCGTCTGGGCGCAACGCCTCGTCGAACTCGAAATGAATCTGCTCGATCGGGCTGCCCGCCACCGGCCCGCAGGCCACGGCCGGCCGGGCGGACTCGGCGCCGACCCAGCCGACCCATGCTGGCGCGCCCAGGCGCCACGCCCGCCCGCTGGCATCGACGGCCTCGACGCCCTGCCCTGGCAGCTCGCGAACGGCCGACCAGTCTTGCTGCGCGGCCGGCAGCGCCTGTGCCAGTGCCACCGACAACGGATGGCGCGACAGCGCGGCCAGCGCAGCCGCCCTCGCCCGCAGGGCCGCGCCATCGGCCTGCGGGTCGTGCTGCGCATCGGCCAGCACCAACCGGTCTTGCGTCAGCGTGCCGGTCTTGTCGAAGCAGGCGATGTGGGTCTGCGCCAGGACCTCGAACGCATCGAGGCGCTGCACCAGCACGCCGCGCCGCGCCAGCGCACCGGCGGCGCTGAGCAAGGCCACCGGCGCCGCCAGCGCCAGCGCGCAGGGGCAGGTGACGATCAGCACCGAGACCGCACCCCCGAGCGCGCGCGACGGGTCGATCAGGCTCCACGCGGCCGCGGCCAGCGCCGCCAGCGCGAGCACGGCCCAGAGGAACGGCCCGGCCAGCCGGTCGG
>JANOVJ010000691.1:0-2349 GCA_031417295.1 bacterium
GCCAAAGCCAATCCCGGCAAGCTGAATATGGCCAGCTCAGGCAACGGCACCTCGATCCACCTGGCCGGCGAATTGTTCAAGGCCATGAGCGGCAGCTTCATGGTTCACTTTCCGTACCGCGGCTCGGGGCCTGCGCTGCTCGACCTGATCGGCGGCAGCATGGACTTGATGTTCGACAACCTGCCGTCGTCGCTGCCGCAGATCAAGGCCGGCAAGCTGAAGGCCCTGGCCGTCACCAGCGCGCAGCGCAGCGCGGCGCTGCCCGACGTACCGACGATTGCCGAAGCCGCGCCGCCAGGCTCGGGGCTGAAGGACTACGAGGCGAGTTCGTGGTTCGGCCTGCTCGCGCCGGCGGGCACGCCAGCCGAGATCGTCAACCGGTTGCAGCAGGAAAGTGCGAAGGCGCTCAACGCGCCAGGGCTGAAGGAGCGGTTGCTGGCGCAGGGCGCGACGCCGAGCGGCATGGCGCCGGCCGAGTTCGCGAAGTTCATCGGCGCGGAAACGGCGAAGTGGGCGAAGGTCGTCAAGGCCTCGGGCGCGACGGTGGATTGAGAGTGTGTGGGCCAACAAGGCATGCTGCTTGGCGGGCGTATCGAACTCGGCCAAACGCTCGATGCGAGTTCTTCGATCGTCTGTTGCGCAGCGTAAGCGGGCGTCGGCAGCGCTGAGCGGATTTAGCGGTTTCGGCCGCTTCCAGCCATCCGATGGGCCCGAAGATCGAAATGCCGAAGACCGGTCTCGCAGTGGAGCCGCAGTCGGCCGACGGTGGCTCGAAAGTGCTCGTTCTCTGAAGCCGCCGCTTGTGATCCACGCAACGCAACACTTGACATCGCAGCAAGTGCGTACATAACATCCGCACACTCGCTGGCAACATCGCCAGCTGCGGCAACAACGCCGCTCCACCAACGGCAATAGTGCCCTCCGATTTGCGTTCACGCGCATCGGAGGGCATTTTTTTTGGGCTTTGCATATGTCAGTTTCCGCTGCGCTCACCACGGTGGCGTGCCTGCAATTCGAACCCGTCGTGGGCGCCAAGCAGCACAACATCGCGCTCGGGCTGAAGCACATCGAGGCGGCTGCTGCGCGAGGGGCGCAACTGATCGTGCTGCCCGAGCTTGCGAACTCTGGCTACATGTTCGCCCAGCGCGCCGAGGCCTTCGCCGAGGCGGAGCCGGTGCCGAATGGGCCGACGTGTGAGGCCTGGATCGCCGCCGCTGCACGGCTCGGCGTGACGCTGGTCGCAGGCATCGCGGAGCGCGATGGCCATGCGCTCTACAACGCCGCCGTGGTGATCGGCCCCGCCGGCTACATCGGCACCTTTCGCAAGGTGCATCTGTGGAACGCGGAGAACCTGTTCTTCGAGCCGGGCAATCTCGGCTTCCCGGTCTTCAAGACGCCGCACGGCCGCATCGGCGTGGCGATCTGCTACGACATCTGGTTCCCCGAGACCTTCCGGCTGCAGGCTCTGCAAGGCGCCGACATCGTGTGCGTGCCGACGAACTGGGTGCCGATCCCGGGCCAGGCGCCGGGCCGCGAGGCGATGGCCACCGTGCTCGCGATGGCGGCGGCGCACAGCAACTCGCTCTTCGTCGCCTGTGCCGACCGCATCGGTATCGAGCGCGGCCAGCCCTTCGAGGGCCAGAGCCTGATCGTCGGTTGCACCGGCTGGCCCGTCGCCGGGCCGGCGAGCCGTGAGCGCGAGGAGATCGTGCTCGCCGCGATCGACCTCGGCGACGCTCGGCGATCGCGCCACTGGAACGACTTCAACCAGGTGCTGCGCGATCGCCGCACCGATGTCTACGACGAAATGCTCGGCAGCGGCCAGCCCCCCGGCTGGTACTGACGCCTCGAATCCGCCTTCCTTCCCCGCCATCCTTTCCCCGCCCGTTCCCTTCCACCCAAGGAGTTTCTGATGTTCAAGCCCCGTCTACTTTCCGTTGCCGCAGCATTCGCGCTGCTTCCGCTTACCCTGGCCAGCTTCGCGCAGGGCGACGCGCCCATTCGCATCGGCGTGCCGGTCGGCCTGTCCGGCGCCAACAGCGTCGTCGCGCCGTCGGTCGTGCAGTCGGCCCAACTCGCCGTCGACGAGATCAACGCCGCCGGTGGCGTGCTCGGCCGCAAGCTGGCGCTCGAAGTGGCCGACGATGCGTCGGGCGCCGTCGGTGCGCAAAAGGCCTTCGACGCGCTGGTGTTCCAGAAAAAGGTCGACGTGCTGATCTCGATGGAAACCAGCGCCGCGCGCAACGCCGGCCTGCCGATCGTCGCGCGTGGCAGGCTGCCCTATATCTACACCTCGTTCTACGAAGGCCGCTCGTGCAGCCCGTGGATGTACGTCAACGCCTGGGTGCC
>JANOVJ010000692.1:0-6072 GCA_031417295.1 bacterium
GCACCAGACCCAGCAGCAGCCGCGCCTTGAGCCCCGACAGATAGCCCGATGGCACCGCGCCGCGCTTGATCAGATCGATCTCGGCGCCGGGGTAGCCGTAGGTGTTGGTGAACACATGGCCGGTCATCGCGCGGCTGGCCAGCACCACTGGCATCTTGGCTGCCAGCTCGCCGAGCAACGGTGCCACATCGGCCGGAACATGCCCGGCGCCCATGCCCTCGAGCACCGCGCCCGCGTAGCCCAGGCCGGGCAGCGCGGGGAACATGCGGCCGTCATCGCCCATCGCCGCCTTGAGCAGCGCCACCGGCGCCGGAGCCCCCGCGGCCGGTGACAGGCAGGGATTGCGCGTCACCCGGGCGTAGTAGCGCGGCCGACCCTCGATCACCGTGCCGATGGCGCCAACCATCGGCGACGTGAACGCCGAGCACAACGCGGTGTGCGATTTCTGCACGTAGCGCGCGGCATGGATTTCGTCGTTGAGCACGGCCAGCGTGCCCATGCCCCGCGAGTCAGGCGACGCGGCCACGATCGCGGCGGCCAGCAGGTTGGCCGGGCCCTCGGCGCCCGGTGCCGTGGCACCCCGCATCGCGCCGGTGATCACGACTGGCTTGTCTGAATCGACCAGCAGGTCGAGCATGAAGGCCGACTCCTCGATGGTGTCGGTGCCCTGAATGACCACCGCTCCATCAAAGCCCTCGGCAAAGCCCTTCATCACCGCCGCGGCCACGTCAACCAGGTTGGCGTTGCTGAGCGACGGACTCGGCAGCTTGAACGGCGACTGCGCTTCGATCTCGGCCACGTCGGCCAGCGCCGGCACCGACGCCACCAGTTCGGCCGCACCCAGCTTGGGCGTGATGCCGCCCTCGGCGCTCGGCACCATCGTGATCGTGCCGCCGAGCGAGAGAAAGAGAAGACGGGGCTTGCTCATGCCAGACCTCCTCAATCGTCCTGGTCGGCCTTGGACTTGGGCAGCGGCGGATTCGACGGGATCTCACCCGGCTTGTATTTCGGCAGGCGGGTGGCCGGGAAAATGGCCAGCAGCGCCACGGCCGCCGCCAGCAGCAGGCCGATCTTGAGCGCGCGCAGCCGTGCGTCGGTGTTGATCTGCACCGCCTCTTGCACCTGTGCTGGCGACAACGTGGTGCGCTCCAGCGTTGCCAGCAAGCGGTCGTTGCTGACGAAGGTGATGTTGTTGTCCAGATTGACCTGCGATGTCAGGTCGGCTTTCAGCAGCGGCGTGCTGACCAGCGAGCTGAGGATGAACGAGCTCAACAGGCCCACCAAGACTGCGCCGGAAAGCGCCGTGCCGATCGCTGCCGCCAAGTTGCTGGTGGTGCCACGAACCGAGCCCACGTCACCGGCCAGTTCCTTGGGCGAGCCGCTGACCAGCACGTTGAACAGCAGCGTGACCAACGAGCCCTGACCGATGCCGAAAATCACCAGCCCGATCATCACGATCGGGGCGCTCCAGTCGTTGCGCACGACCCAAGCCAGCCACACCAGCGCGACCGTGCACAACACGAAGCCGCCGACGCCAATCTGGCGCGGCGTGAAGTGTTGGTACAGCTTGATGCTCAGCAGCGCCGAGAAGAAAACCGTCAGGTTGAACGGCAGCATCGCAATCGCCGTCTCGATCGCGCTGCGGCCCTGGATGATCTGGATGTACAGCGGCACCGAGAAGTTCAGCGCGCCTTCCAGTGCCACCACCGCGAACATCGCGAACACGGCGGCACGCTCGGTCGGCGACTTCAGCACCTCGAGCGCCAGCAGCGGCGTTTTGCCGGCCGCGGCGCGGCGACGCGTCCAGGTCACAAAGGCCTGCAGCAACACGATGCCGATGACGATCATGAACGGCACCGGCGAGGCGCCCATGATGTCGAACGGTGCGGCCGCGTTGGCCAGGCCCAGGCCCCAGCGGTTGAGGTTGTTGAAGCCGAACACCACCAGGGCGATGCCGCCTGCCGCGAGGAAGACGCCAATGATGTCGATCTTCACTTCCGGGCGGCCGGGGGTGGGCTTCAACTTGAAGCTCAACATCAGCACGATGGCCGCGACGACGACAAGAATGCCGAACGCCGGCCGCCAGCCAATCTGCGCGCCGAGAATGCCGCCGATCAGAAACGCCAGCACGCCTGCGCCCGCTCGCGCGGAGCCCAGCGCGCCGAGCGCGGTCGACTGCTGCTTGCCGTGGTACTCGTTCGCGATCAGCGCCACCAGCGCCGGCACCAGCGCCGCGCCGGCCAGACCAGACAGCAACTGGGCCAGCAGCATGAAGTTGGCGGTGGGGCTGAGCGTCATCAGCACCTGCGCGCCACCGAACAGCGCAACGACGGCACGGAACACCTTCACCGAGCCGAAGCGCTGGTTCAGCTTGGCGCCCAGCATCACGAAGGCGGCCACCGCCAGCGAATACATCACGATGCCGGTGGCGACCGTGGTCGGCGGCACGTTGAAGCTGTTGACCATGCCGCTCATCGCAACCGGCAGCGAGGCCACGTTGAACGACATCAAGGCTTGCCCAAGCGCGATACAGATCATCGGCGCCCAGGAGGCGTTGATCTCGGCGGCGCCCGGCCGGAGTGCGGCAGTGTTTGCCATAGTTGAAGCTCCCTGTTGAAACGAAGTTGCCAAGTCTGCGAAGGCTATGCAGGCTGGGACACAAAAAGATCCATGCCCAGTTCCTGCGACAGAAACTTGGCCACCAACTGGCCCTTGACGCTGTTGCCGGCCGCGTCGAGCAGCGGCGCGAAGGTTCCGAGCCCACCCTTGCCGGGCGACACGGTGACGATGCCGCACCGATGCCGCTCTTGCCGGGCAGGCCGACGTCGAACAGCCAGTCGCCCGAGGTTTCGTAAAGCCCGGCGGTGGCCATCACGGCCAGCGTGTAATGGCAGATCTCGGCCGACACGACGCGCTGCCTGGTGACCGGGTTGACGCCGCCATCGGCCAGCGTTGCACCCATCACCGCGAGGTCGTGGGCGCTGACGTTCAGGCAGCACTGCCTGGTGTAGAGGTCCACCGCCTCGGCCGGGTCGGTGTAGATGCGGCCCGCGCTCTGCAACACGCGGGCGATGCCCTGGTTGCGGTGATTGGTGGCGCGCGCCGATTCCAGCGTCTCTTCATCGAGCACCAGCGCGCGGCCGGCGAAAGCGCACAAGCCGTCGTAGATGAACTTCCAGCGTGCCTCGACGTCGCTGCCGGGCACCAGGCTGGTGGTGGCGATGGCGCCCGAATTGACCATCGGATTGGTCCGCGCATCGGCGCTGCGCTCGAGCGCGGCCACCGAGTTGAAGGCCATGCCGGTGGCGTTGGCGCCGATCTTGTTGCGCACCTCCTGCACGCCCAGCGCCTCGGCGACCAACGCGAAGATGAACGGCTTCGAGACGCTCATGATCGTGAACTCGTGGGCCGTGTCGCCGATCTCGTAGGCCGCGCCGCCGGTGCCGACCACGCAAATCCCGAACAGATCGCTCTGCACCCGTTCCATCGCCGGATAGACGGTGGAGTTCGTGCCTTCGGTGTTGAGCTTGAAGGTGTCGTAGGCCTCGGCCACCAGGGCCGTCACCAGTTCGGGGTTTGGCAAGTGTCCGGTCGAGACGTTTGGCACGCGGCGGTGGCCGCCAGGGGACGCGCTCATCGCGGCACCTCGGCGCCGACAAGATTGCCCAGCACGCGACCCGGCGCGAGCCGCAGCGCCGGCGGCATGCTTCCTGACGATCGACTTTTGATCATGTCTTCCCCGAAGTGAGGTGTGTTGAATTCCACGAGGGGAGTTCTGCGTACAAGGCATGCTCCTTCGCGTCTACTGCTTACGAAGGAGCGCAATGTATCCGAGGAATGATGCGTGCGCGAGAGGGGGCATGCAAAGGCGGCGGCTCACCGGACCGCATCGAAGTGCGGCCGCGCGGGCCCGCTCTGCCTGTTGGGGCCCGTGCGCAGTACGACATGGCCGGCTTGCCGGGTGCGTTCAGCCAGCGGCTGACGGGGTCGATGCCAATTTCCTATCGGGCGATGAAATAATTGATTTCAGCTGGGCATTCCTCTCCGGCCAACGGCCTGATCCAGCGTCTGGCCAGGCTTTTCAGGTCGGCCCCGTGCAGAAGCGTTGGGGGGCTACCGCCTGCGGACGGCGACCGCTTTGTGCAGGCCCATCGCGCCTTGGCGCCAACTTGATCTGGCGCTGGCTCGCGGCGGTGTTGTACTTGCGCGAGTACGGCTTGTTCGCGCGCCAAACGGTCGCTCACCTCCAGCGTCGTGCGGGTACGGTGCGGTAGCATCCAACGCGGCCAGCGCCAGTGAATCGATCCCGTGAGGTTCAGCCCCCGCTTTGGGCTTGATCGGTTGTGTGCACTGTGAGAGGCCTCGGCGAGTCATGGAAAAATCGGCATGTCGTTCAGTGCTCCCAGCTCGTCACGCACGGGTATTTCTTGTTCGATGAGCACACGCGGAGCGTGGCGCATCGGCGCAGCCGTGACGCGTGGGCTCGCGGGTTGTTTCGCATTCGTATGAATTCAGAGGGTCTCACCATGTTTGAATACCGCCGCACCGCGCCGGGCAATCACTTTCGCGGCGCTCACTGTTGGCTGCCCCTGGCGATGCTGGCCTTGCTGTCTGGGTGCCAGCGTGCGGCCGAAGCCCCTGCCCCCGAGATCCGCCCGGTGCGCGCAATGACCATCGAAAAACGCGACAGCAGTGGCATCGTGGCGCTGACCGGCACGGTGCAGGCGCAGACCGAGATCAACCAGTCGTTCCGCATCGACGGCCGGCTGGTCGAGCGCACGGTGGACATCGGCGACAACGTCAAGGCCGGCCAGTTGATCGCCCGGCTCGACCCGCAGAACGAGGAGAGCGCCCTGCTCTCGGCGCGGGCGCAACTCGCCGCGGCCAACGCCCAAATGGTCGAGGCGCGCAGCAACTTCGCGCGCATGAGCGAGCTGGTGGTGGAAGACGCGGTCTCGCGCGCGCAGTTCGAGCAAGCCAAGGCGCTGGCGCAATCGGCCGAGGCGCAGGTGCAGGCGGTGCAGGGGCAGCTGAACCTGGCGCAGAACCGGCTCAGCTACACACGATTGGTCTCCGACGTGGCCGGCGTCGTCACTGCGCGCGGGCCGCAGCCCGGCGAGGTGGTCTCGGCCGGCCGCATGATCATCCAGGTCGCACGCGAAGGCGCA
This sequence comes from bacterium, assembly GCA_031417295.1. GTDB lineage: Bacteria > Pseudomonadota > Gammaproteobacteria > Burkholderiales > Burkholderiaceae_C > CAIKUF01. Next base: position 5,169 of record JANOVJ010000692.1, read on the forward strand.
CGCGACGCGGTGTTCGACGTGCCGGCGCAGATCAAGGACACGGCGCCACTGGATCCGGAAGTGACCGTCGCCCTCGGCAAGGAAAGCAAGGCCCCGCCCACCCGCCAGCCCGACATCGCGATCAGCCTGGCCATCAACCCCGCCGTCACCGCCAAGGGCCGGGTGCGCGAAGTCTCGCCCCGCGCCGACCCTGTCACTGGCACCTTCGCGGTGCGCGTGCGCCTGATCGACCCGCCACCGGCGATGCGCCTGGGCAGCACCGTGACCGGGCGCATCAAGCTCGACGCGGTGAACGGCATCACCATTCCGGCCGCGGCGCTGGTGCGCACCGAAGGCAAGACCGCCGTGTGGCTGTTCGATGCCAAGACCGGCACCGTCGCGCTGCGCAACGTGGCCGTCGGCAACTCGGACGCCGCGATGGTGCAGGTGGCTTCCGGCCTGAACAACGGTGACATGGTCGTGACCGCAGGCGTGCAAGCGCTGCGCCCCGGCCAGAAGGTCCGCCTGCTCGAGACGAAGTCGTGATCGGCCCGAACCTGTCGGAGTGGGCGCTCTCGAAGCGCTCGCTGATCGTCTTCTTGATGATCCTCGCGGTCGTCGCGGGCTCCTTGTCATTCACCAAGCTCGGGCGCGGCGAAGACCCGGCGTTTACCTTTCGCTCGATGGTCGTCGGCGCGGCCTGGCCCGGCGCGACGGTAGAAGAAACGCTGAAGCAGGTGACCGAGCGGCTCGAGCGCACGCTGCAGGAAACCGACTACCTCGACCGCATTCGCAGCTACACCACGGCCGGGCAGACGACGATCTTCATCGACCTGAAGCAGTCGACCCCGGCCGCCGCGGGGCCCGATGTCTGGTACCAGGTGCGCAAGAACATCAGCGACATGCGGCACACGCTGCCGATGGG
>JANOVJ010000693.1:0-3670 GCA_031417295.1 bacterium
CGCCCTGCCTATCGCCACCCGCTGGCGCTGGCCGCCGGAGAGCTGGCGCGGCTTGCGGTCGAGCAGGTGCTCGATCTGCAGCAGCCTGGCGACCGACTGCACCCGCTCGCGCCGCTGTACCTTGCCGACCTTGCGCATCTCCAGCGGGAACTCGATGTTCTTGGCCACGCTCATGTTCGGGTACAGCGCGTACGACTGGAACACCATCGAGATGTTGCGCTCCGCCGGCGCCACGCCGGTGATGTCGCGACCCTGAAGGCGCAGCAGGCCGCCGCTGGGCTCTTCGAGCCCGGCGATGATGTTAATCAACGTGCTCTTGCCGCAGCCCGAGGGCCCGACGAGGACCAGAAATTCCCCGTCCTGAAGTGCGATCGAGATGTCGTGCAGCACCTGCACCGGCCCGAAGTTCTTCTTGACGTTGATCAGATCCAGCGATGCCATGGAGAACCCTTCTACCCTTTGACGGAGCCGGCCATCAGGCCGCGCACGAAGTATTTTCCCGAGAGCAGGTAGACGACCAGCGTCGGCAGCGCGGCGATGAAGGCGCCCGCGAAATGGACGTTGTATTCCTTGACGCCGGTGCTGCTGCTCACAAGGTTGTTCAGCGCCACCGTGAGCGGGTAGGAGCTGAAGTCGCTGAACGACGCGCCGAACAGGAACTCGTTCCAGATGTTGGTGAACTGCCAGATCACGGTGACCACGATGATCGGCGAACTGTTCGGCAGCAGGATGCGCCAGAGCACGCCGAAGAAGCCTGCGCCGTCCATGCGCGCCGAGCGCACCAGCTCGGCCGGAAAGGCGGCGTAGTAGTTGCGGAAGAACAGCGTCGTGAAGCCGATGCCGTAGACCACGTTGACAAAGATCAGGCCCTTCACCGTGCCGGCAAGACCGAGCAGGCCGAGCGTCTTGGCCATCGGGATCAGCACGATCTGGTACGGAATGAACACCGAGAACAACATCGCCGCAAACAGCAGGTGGGCGCCGCGAAATTGATACTGCGTGAGGATGTAGCCGTTGAGCGCACCGAACAGCGTCGAGATCACCACCGCCGGAATCACCAGCAGGAACGAGTTGATGAAGTACGGCCGCAGCCCGGTCGGCTGCACGCCGATCTGCGCCGTGCTCCAGGCGGTGAGCCAGGGCGCCACGGTCCAGTCGAGCGGCAGGGCCATCAGGTTGCCACCGCGAATCTCGTCGAGCGGCTTGAGCGAGTTGACGAGCATCACGTAGACCGGCAGCAGGAACACCACCGCCATCGCGAGCAGCAGCGCGTACAGCAGCGCCCGGCCGAGGCGCAGGCTAGCCATGACGAACCTTCTTCATTTCACTGCGCAGGTAGGGCAGCACCACCACCGCCACGGCAACGAGCATCAGCACCGAGCTGGCCGCACCCACCGCCATCTCGTTGCGGGTGAAGGTGTATTGGTACATGAAGACCGAGGGCAGCCAGGTCGAGCGGCCCGGCCCGCCGTTGGTGAGCGCAATCACCAGGTCGTAGGACTTCACGGCCATATGCGACAGGATCACGAAGGCCGAAACGAACACCGGCCCGAGCTGCGGAATGACGATGCGCAGGTAGATCTGCCAGGGCTTGGCGCCATCGACCCGGGCGGCGTTGATCTGCTCCGAATCGACGCCGCGCAAACCGGCCAGGAACATCGCCATCACGAAGCCGGTGGTCTGCCACACCGCGGCGATCACGACGCAGTAGATCGCCATCTCGCTGTCCTTGATCCAGTTGAACGAAAAGCCCGTCCAGCCGATCAGGTGCATCGAGCGCTCGAGCCCGACGCCAGGGTCGAGCAGCCACTTCCAGGCCGTGCCGGTGACGATGAACGAGAGCGCCATCGGGTACAGGAAGATCGAGCGGAAGGCGCTCTCGGCGCGGATCTTCTGGTCGATCAGGATCGCCAGCGCCAGCCCGAGGGCGAGCGCGATCGCGATGTACAGCCCGGCGAAGAGCCACAGGTTGTGCAGCGCGACCGACCAGTTCTCGAGCCCGGCCAGGCGGGTGTAGGCCGCCGTGCCGGCAAGCCCGTAACTCGGCATCATCGTGGACGCGGTGAACGAGAGGTACACCGTGAACATGATGTAGCCGTACACGCACACCAGAACGAGCAGCGCGCTCGGCGAGATCAGGAGCTTGGGCAGCAGGCCGGCGCGCATGTCTTCAGCCTCTTCAGACCTTGGCGGCGGCCACCATCGCCGCGGTCGCCTTGGCGTCGTCGAGCTGGCCGTTGAAGTGGCGCGTGATCACGTCGTAGAACCCGTTCTTGATGGCCGTGGGCGAGGCATGGCCGTGGGCGATCGAGCCGACCAGGGTGTTGGCCTTGCTCGCCGCTGCCAGCTCGCTCATGGCGCGCTTGCCGCAGGCGTCGAAGGCGGTGTCGGGCACGTCGCTGCGCGCCGGCACCGCACCCTTGAGCACATTGAAGGCCGATTGCACGCCCGGGTCGAGGCTGTCGGACGCCAGCTTCATTTGCGCCGGCACCTTGTCGGCGCCGACCTTGAACATCGCGAACTGGTTCGACAGGAAGGCCACGCTGCCCTGGGTGCCAGGGAACGGGAAACAGAGGTAGTCGATGCCGGGCTGCTTCTTCGCGTTCGAGAACTCGCCCTTGGCCCAGTCGCCCATGATCTGAAAGCCGGCCTTGCCGCTGATGACCATGCCCGAGGCGACGTTCCAGTCGCGACCCGAAAAGTCCTTGTCGACCAGCTTGCGCAGTTGCGACATGCGCTGGAAGATCTTCGTCATCGTCGGCGAGCCCAGCGCCTTGGGGTCGAGCTTGATGAAGGCCTTGCGGTAAAAGTCAGCCCCGCCTGTGGCCAGCACCACGCTGTCGAACACGGTCGCCTCCTGCCACGGCTGGCCGCCGTGGGCGATGGCAATGAAGCCGGCCTTCTGAACCTTCTCGGCCGCGGCGATGAACTCGTCCCAGGTCTTGGGCTCGCCGCTCACGCCGGCCTTGGCCAGCACCTCCTTGTTGGCCCAGACCCAGTTGATCGAGTGGATCGCCAGCGGCGCCGCAATCCACTTGCCGTCGTACTTGGTGAAGCGCTGCACGGCCGGCGGCACCACGCGGTCCCAGCCTTCTTTCTCGGCCAGCGGGTTCAGGTCGGCGAGCACGCCCTGCTTGGCCCAGTCGGTCAGGTCGAACCCCATCAGCAGCACCGCCGCGGGCGGGTTGCCCGAGGTCACGCGGGCGCGCACGGCCGTCATCGCCGCTTCGCCGCCGCCACCGGCGACCGGCATGTCGTTCCACTTGACGCCCTGTTTGTCGAGCTTGTCTTTGAGCACGTTGAGGGCGGCGGCTTCGCCACCGGAAGTCCAGAAATGCAGCACCTCGACATTTTGCTGCTGGGCCCATGCGGCGGCCGTGCCGGCCAGCAGCAGGGCTGCGAGGGTGAATTGCTTCTTCATGACGTGTTTCCTGTGGCGCGGCCTCACGGGCCGCAGGGATGAATCGGTTCGGCCGGCTGGCTCAGTTCTTCGCCGCGGCAAGCAGTTCGACCACGGCTTTCTTGTCGTCGATCTGGCCGTTGAAGTGGCGCGTGATCACGTCGTAGTAAGCGTTCTTGATCGCCGCGGGCGCGGCGTGGCCGTGGGCAATGGAGCCGACCAGGGTGTTGTTCGCGTTGGCTTCGGCGAGGTCGCGAATGGCCTTCTTGC
>JANOVJ010000694.1:0-4035 GCA_031417295.1 bacterium
GTGCCAGAGGCCGAATACGACAAAGGCGAACCAAGGTTCGCCTTTGACTGCCGCTGCCTGAAGACTCGATTCTACCCGCAGCCCTCTGCCCAAGAACTTCGCCCTCGGTGGTGGGTGCTGAGGGGCTCGAACCCCCGACCTACGCCTTGTAAGGGCGCCGCTCTACCCACTGAGCTAAGCACCCGAGAGCGGCGGCTGATTCAGTTCAAGGCATCCTTGAGGGCCTTGCCCGGCCGAAACTTCGGCACCTTGGCCGACTTGATCTTGATCGCAGCGCCAGTGCGCGGGTTGCGGCCGGTGCGTGCCGCGCGCTTGCTCACGCTGAACGTTCCGAACCCGACCAACGACACGCTGTTGTTCTTTTTCAGGGTGGCTTTCACGCCGCCGATCAGCGCCTCAAGCGCCCGCCCGGCGGCGGCCTTGGAGATGTCGGCCTGGTGGGCAATGTGGTCGATCAGTTCGGACTTGTTCACGAAAACTCCCCCTCTGGGTGTGTCTCACAACGATTTTTGATGGGCTGCGCGAACGGCTCTCGGCACGGCGCGGTGGGCAATTCTTTACAGCCGTCAGCCCCATCCCTGTCAAGCGCGGATGCGGATTCTATGTCCATTCGACACCCCCGATTCCCAGGGGCCGGGATGGCGTTCTCCCTTGACAAATTTCGCCGGCGTCCCCGCATTGGCGATGCGCGCGCTGCCTGGTCAGAGCGCCTGCGCGATGGCCGCGCCCAGGCTGCGCGTATCGGCCGTGCCGCCCAGGTCGGGCGTGCGCGGCGCATCGCTGCCGGCAGCGAGCACGCGCTCGATCGCGCCGACGATCGCGTCGTGCGCGTCGCGGTGGCCGAGGAAGTCGAGCATCAACGCGCCCGACCAGATCTGCCCGATCGGATTCGCCAGGCCAAGGCCTGCGATGTCGGGCGCCGAGCCATGCACCGGCTCGAACAGTGACGGATGCTGGCGCGTCGGATTGATGTTGGCCGACGGCGCGATACCGATGGTGCCCGTGCATGCGGGGCCGAGGTCGGACAGGATGTCGCCGAACAGGTTGCTCGCAACGACCACGTCGAACAGCTCCGGCCGTTGCACAAAATGCGCCGTGAGGATGTCGATGTGAAAGCGGTCGACGGCCACGTCGGGGTAGGCCTTGGCCATCGCCTCGACGCGCTCGTCCCAGTACGGCATCGTGATCGAGATGCCGTTACTCTTGGTTGCCGATGTGAGCTTGCGCCGCGGGCGCGAGCGGGCCAACTCGAACGCGAACTTCAGGATGCGGTCGACCCCAACCCGCGACATCACCGTTTCCTGAACCACGATCTCGCGCTCGGTGCCCTCGTACATGCGCCCGCCGATGCTCGAGTACTCGCCTTCGGTGTTCTCGCGCACGATCATCATGTCGATCGCGCCGGGCGCGCGCGGCTGGCCGTCGCGCCCCACCAGCGGCGAGCGAATGCCCGGCATCAGCCGCGCCGGGCGCAGGTTGACGTACTGGTCGAAGTCGCGCCGAAACCTGAGCAGCGAACCCCACAGCGATACGTGATCGGCGATCTTCGCCGGCCAGCCGACGGCGCCGAAGAAGATCGCGTCGTGGCCACCGATGCGCTCCTTCCAGTCGTCGGGCAGCATCTGGCCGTGGCGCTCGAAGTAGTCCCAACTCGAAAAGCCGAAGTGATCGAAGGCGAGCGCAATGCCGAAGCGCGTTGCCGCCGCTTCGAGCACGCGCAGGCCTTCGGGCATGGTTTCCTTGCCGATGCCGTCGCCGGCGATCACTGCGATGCGGTGGGGGCTCATCGTGGTCTCCTTGGCGGCCGTCCGCCGCTCAATCGATTGTCGGGCCACGCGATCTCGCCGTCACCAACGCAACGCCGACCGCGGTGAGCGCCAGACCCAGCAGCATCGCCAGCGTGAAGGGCTCGTCGAACAAGGCCCACGCGAGCAATGCGGTGCACGGCGGCACCAGGTACATCAGGCTCGAAACTTCGGTCGCGGCGCCGCGCTGGATCAACAGGTACAGCAATGAACTGCCACCCAGCGTGAGGCCGAGCACCGACCATGCCATTGCAACGATGAGCTGCGGCTGGAACTCGATGGCGCCACTCTCCAGCCCCGCCAGCGGCAGCGTGACCGCGAGCGCGGCGAGCAGTTGCAGCAGGTTGGCGGTGCGCACATCGCACGGGCCGACGAAGCGCTTCTGGTACAGCGTGCCGGCGGTGATGCTGAGCAAGGCCAGCAACGCGAGCGTGAGGTTCCAGGGGCTCAACTCGCCCGCGCCGAGCTTGTGCCACAGCACCAGCATCAGGCCGCCGAAGCCGAGCGCCAGCCCGGCCCATTGACGGCCCGACACGGCGTCGGCCGACGCACCCGGAGCCGGGTGCCGGGTCAGCCAGAGCGCGGTCAGCACCGGCTGCAAGCCGACCAGCAGCGCCACCGTGCCCGCGCCGATGCCGGCCTTGACGGCGCTCCACACGCCGCCCAGGTAGCCGGCCTGCATCAGCACCCCGACGATCGCGAGGTGCCAGGCTTGGCGGCGGCTGCTCGGCCAGGCCGGGCGGGCCAGCGCGATCCAGACGCCGAAGCAGACGATCGACAGCGCGTAGCGCAACACCAGAAAGCCGAGCGGCGGCGCGTAAGCCATGCCGTAGCGGGCAACAATGAAGCCGGTGCTCCAGATCAGCACGAACACCCACGGCATCGCGCGCAACAGCACGCGGGGCGCCGCGAGGGTCGGCGTCAACGCGCCTTGGCGCGGATTTCGGGCAACGCCTTTTGCAGGTAGTACACCATCGACCAGATCGTCAGCACCGCGGCCACATAGATCAGCACCGTGCCCCACAGATGGGTGTCGATCAGACCGAACAGCAGGCCGTCGTAGAGCAGGAATGGAATCGCCACCATCTGTACCACCGTCTTCAGCTTGCCCAGCATGTGCACCGCCACGCTGCGCGAGGCGCCGATCTGCGCCATCCATTCGCGCAGCGCCGAGATCGCGATCTCGCGGCCGATGATCACGAACGCCACCAGCGCGTGCAGCCGGTTCAGGTGCACCAGCACCAGCAGCGCGGCACAGACCAGGAACTTGTCGGCCACCGGGTCGAGGAAGGCGCCGAACGACGAGGTCATGTTGAGCCGCCGCGCGAGGTAGCCGTCGGCCCAGTCGGTGAGCGCGACGATGACGAACAGTACCGTGCCGAACAGGTTCTGCAAGCCCGGCTCAAGCTGCATGTAGAACACGCCGACGATCAGCGGGATCGCGACGATGCGGGCCCAGGTCAGCAGCGTGGGGAGGTTGAAGAACATCCAGCGATTGTGCCGAACTTCCCCGGCCCGCTCGCGGCCGATTCAGGGCTCGAGCGTTCGCGGCTTGAAACGGCGCTGCTCGTCGAACAAAAAGGTCTCGCTGAACTTCCACGGCCGGGGCAGGCGCGACACGTCGCCATAGGGCGCGGCCTTGCGCACCGCGTCGATCGCCAACTGGGTGGTGTCGCGCGCCGCGCGCGGCTGGCGCAGGACTGCGATCCGGCGCACGCTGCCGTCGGCGTTGAGTTCGATCTCGAGCACCGGGATCGCCAGCAGCGGGTCGGGCGCGGGGCCGGTGTAGCTGCGGTCGGGATCGGCCGCGACGAGCCGATGCGCGACCTGCAGACGCAGCTCGTTCATGGTGTGCACGGGTCCGGCCGGCGGCAGGGGCTGGCGGCCAGGCCGAGCCGCTGGCGCAGCCAACGGGCCCGGCGCGGGCGCAGCGGGCGGCGCAGCTGGCAACGGCGCAACCGGCTGAACGGCCGGCGGCGTAGGGGGCGAACAGGCGGCGAGCAGCACCAGCGCAGCGGCCAGGGAGCAGAGTCGGCGCGCGCGGTCAATGCAGTGCACGGTAGATGTCCTCGGCAAGCTCCTTCGAGATACCGTCCACCGTCAAAAGATCCTGCACGCTGGCGTTGGCCACGCCACGCACGCCGCCGAAGCGCTGCAGCAGGCGCGCCCGCTTCTTCGGGCCGACACCGGGAATCTCTTCGAGCTTGCTGCCGCCGGTGCGCACGCTGGC
>JANOVJ010000695.1:0-4804 GCA_031417295.1 bacterium
CAGGGCCGCGAATCATCTGAAGCGCAGGCGGTGGCCGATGCCCGGCTCGAAGCCCTGAACCTGCAGGCGCCTGCGCTCGACGACGAGCGGCGCGCCCGGCAGGAAGCGTCGAACGCCGAGGCCGCGAAGCATTCGAGCCTGAGCGCGCGCCTCGACGCGCTGCGCGCGTTGCAGGAGAAGGTGCAGACCGAAGGCAAGTTGAAGCCCTGGCTGGCCCGTCATGGCCTGGACAGCCTACAAGGGTTGTGGACGCGGCTGCACATCGAACCCGGCTGGGAGCCCGCCCTCGAAGCCGCGTTGCGCGAACGACTGAATGCGCTGGCCGTCGGCCGCATCGAGACCGTGCGTTCCTTCGCCGACGATGCGCCGCCGGCCCGGTTGGCGTTCTACACACCGCCGACCACAGGTGGTGTTGACACCCACCGCACCCTGCCGCGCCTGGCCGACCTGCTGCGCCTGAACGACAGCGGCTTGCAGGCGCTGCTGAACGACTGGCTCGAAGGCGTCTACACCGCGCCGTCGATCGACGAGGCCCTAGGCGCGCGCGCCAAGCTGACCCACGGCGAAGTGATCATGACGGCCGCCGGCCATGCGGTCAGTTCGTTCGCGGTCAGCTTTTATGCCCCCGACTCAGAGCAGGCCGGCATGCTCGCCCGGGCCCAGGAGATCGGAAGCCTCACGCTGCAACTGCGCGCCCAGGCCTTGATCGCCGACGAGGCGCGCAGCGCGCTGGTGCGCAGCGAGGCCGCCTACACCGACGCCTCGCAGCGGCTGGCCCAGGCGCGGCGCGAGGCGGCTGAGTTGCAGACGCGGGCGCACCAGGTCCAGGTCGAGCTGCTGCGCCTGACCGAGCAGGCCGAAGCCGCCCGGGCCCGTCGCGACCGGCTGAAGGACGAACTGGCCGAGATCGACGAACAAGTCGAGACTTTGAGCGAGCGCCGCGCCACCGGCGAGGCGCGGTTCGAGGAACTCGACATGCAGCTCGCCACGACGCAGGAGCGCCACGCCGAACTCGACGAAACCGTGATCGCCGCCGAGCGCGCACTCGCCGCGGCGCGGGAGCAGTTGCGCACGCTGGAGCGCCAGTCCCAGGAAGCGCAGTTCGCCGCACGCACGCTGGTCGCGCGCAGTGGCGAACTCGAGCGCAGCATCGCGACGGCGACGCAGCAACTCGAGGCCAACGAACAATCGGCGCTGCAACTGCGCTCAGAGCTTGAAACGCTGGCCGACGCATCCGAGCAAGCCGGCCTGGAAACCGCCCTCGGGCTCCGGCTCCAACGCGAGCAGGCGCTCGGCGCCCAGCGCAGCGCCTACGACGGCCTGAGTGCGCAATTGCGCCGTTCCGATGAACAGCGCATGGGCTTCGAGCGCAGCCTGCAGCCGCTGCGCGACGGCATTGTCAAGCTGCAGCTCGAAGAGCAGGCGGCGGCCCTGGGCGGGGCGCAATACCTTGAGCAATTGACGCAGGCTCAGGCCGACCTGGCCGCGCTGGCGCAGAGCGTGGCGGAGGGCGCGGTCAAGCTTTACGGCCTGCAGGGCGAGATCGACCGCATCAACCGCCAGATCGAGGCGCTCGGCGCGGTCAACCTGGCCGCGCTCGAAGAGCTCACCACATCGCGCGAGCGCAAGAGTTTTCTCGACGCGCAGATGGCCGATCTGCTCGACGCGATCGGCACGCTGGAAGACGCGATCCACAAGATCGACCTCGAAACGCGCGACCTGCTCGCCAGCACCTTCGACGCCGTCAACACCCATTTCGGCCGGATGTTCCCGACCCTTTTCGGCGGTGGCACGGCGCGGCTGGTGATGACGGGCGACGAGATTCTCGACGCCGGGGTGCAGGTGATGGCCCAGCCGCCGGGCAAGAAGAACAGCTCGATCCACCTGCTGTCGGGCGGCGAGAAAGCGCTGACTGCGATTTCGCTGGTGTTCGCGATCTTCCAGTTGAACCCGGCCCCGTTCTGCCTGCTCGACGAAGTCGACGCGCCGCTCGACGATGCCAACACCGACCGCTACGCCGCGCTGGTGAAGGAAATGTCGCGGGGCACGCAGTTCCTGTTCATCAGCCACAACAAGATCGCGATGGAAATGGCCGAGCAACTCATCGGCGTGACGATGCAGGAGCAGGGCGTGTCGCGCATCGTGGCGGTGGACATGAAGGCCGCGGTCGGCATGGCGGAGGCGGCGTGAGCAGCATGAAAAAGGCTTTGTCTTCGTGAGTGACTTGACGCTCGGGCTGGCGATCGTCGGCGGCGTTGCGCTGGCCGCCGTGGTCGCCCATGGCGCTTGGCAGGCGCGCAAGGCCGGGCCGCGGCGGGCCGCGCCGGTGGCCGAGCCGCCAGCCGTGGCGCAGCTGGAACCTGTGCTTCACGACCCGGCGCTGCTGGCCGACGCCGCGTTGCTGCCGCGCACCGGGCTGCGCCGCGCCAGCCCGCGGCTCGATGCGTTGATCGACGCCATCGCGACGCTGCGGCCCGAAGCGCCGCTGGCCGCCGAAACCGTGCTGGCGCACCTGCCGCCCACGCGCCGCGTCGGCAGCAAGCCGTTCCTGATCGAAGGCCTGAACGCCGAGAGCGGCGAGTGGGAGCCGATCGCTGCCGGCGCGCAGTACGGTGAACTCCAGGCCGGGGTCCAACTCGCCAACCGAACCGGGGCGCTGAACGAGATCGAGTACTCCGAGTTCGTGCAGAAGGTGCAGGCCTTCGCCGAAGCCCTGGGCGTGATGGCCGAATTGCCCGACATGCTCGACGTGGTGAGCCGGGCGCGCGAACTCGACGCCTTCGCCAGCGAACGCGACGCCCAACTTGCGCTGACGCTTCAGGCCCGTGCGTCGGCGTGGTCGGTGGGCTACCTCCAGCAGCAGGCGGCCGCGCAGGGCTTCGTGGCCGGCATCGTGCCCGGGCGGATGGTGCTGCCGGCCGCTGAAGACAGCGCGCCGCCGGTGCTGGTGCTCAGCTTCGACGCCCAGGCTGCATTGGCCGACGACACCAACGCCACCGCGGTGCGCGCCGCGACACTGAGCTTCGACGTCGCCCAGACCGACCCCACCGCGCAGCCGCTGGCAGCTTGGCAGGCGATCTCGCAAACGCTGGCACTCGGCATGGACGCGCTGGTCGTCGACGACCAGGGCCGGCCGCTCACCGAGGCCGGCTTCGCGAGCATCGGAGCCGAACTTGAGCGGCTCTACGCCGCACTGGCGGCACACGACCTTGCGGCCGGCTCGCCCGCCGCGCGCCGGCTGTTCAGTTGAGGCCGCGCAAAGCCGGCGCTGGCACAGCGCGCCAGGTAGAGCGCGGCAGCCGCACGGGGTAGAGTCGAAGCTTCTTTCCGCCCCACTGCATCAGGACACTTCATGAACGCATCCCCAATCCGCGCGCTGTCGCGCCTGGCCGCGGCAACCGCACTGGTGGCGGTATCGGCGTGCTCGACGCCCACCGTGGTCAACAACCAGTGGTCCGACCCGCAGTTCAGCGCCAAGCCGATCCGCTCGATCGTCGTCTTCGGCATCACCAACGACAGCACCAACCGGCGCGTCTTTGAAGATGCGATGGTGGCGCAACTGGTGGCCAAGGGCGTGAAGGCCACACCTTCATACCAGTTCGCGCCCGGCCCCGGGCCGGCCTCGCAAGAGGCGATGAAAAAAGCCATCACCGAGTTCGGCGCCAGCGGTGTGTTGTTGACGCGGATCGTCAACATCTCGCAATCGGTGCGCGTCACGCCAGGCACCAATTTCGGCGCGCCGGGTTGGGGGCCGGGCTTCGGCCCGGGCTGGGGCGGCGCCGGCTTCGGCGGCTTCCACGGCTTTTATGGCGGCATGTGGGCGAGCAGCATGAACATTCCGCCGTCGATCAGCATTGACGAGAACGTCGGAGCCGACACGCGCCTGTTCGAGGCCAAGGACTTCGCGGTCGTCTGGTCGGCCTCGACCACCACCACCACCGGCTACACCAGCACCGGCAACCTGATCCAGGGGTTCGCTACCCTGATCGTCGGCGCGTTGGCGAAAGACGGCTTCATCTGACCGTCGCCGGCATCGGTGCAGCCAACCGCGACGGCTCGCGCATCAGCACGAACTCCTCGGCCGCCGTCGGATGGACGGCGATGGTGCGGTCGAACTGGGCTTTGGTGGCGCCGCAGGTCAGTGCCACCGCGAGGCTCTGCACGATCTCGGGTGCGTCGGTGCCGAGCATGTGCACCGCCAGCACGCGGTCGGTCGCGGCATCGACCAGCAGCTTCATGTAGCTGCGCTCGGGTCCGCCGAAGAAGGTCTGGCGCATCGGCCGGAAGTCGGCCTCGAAGATTTTCAGTGAGTGCCCGGCGGCCAGCGCTTCGGCCTCGCTCGGGCCGAGGCTGCCGATCGGCGGCAGCAGGAACACGCCGCTGGCAACGAGGCTCAGGTCGACTTCACGCGCTGCGGCGCCGAACAGCGAATCGGCCAGGGCGCGGCCTTCGGCAATCGCGACCGGCGTGAGGTTCTTCTGGTTCGTCACGTCGCCGATCGCGTACACGCCCGGCACAGGCGTGTGGCGGCGTGCGTCCACCGGCACCGCGCCCTGCGCACCCGGGGCGAGGCCCAGCGTTTCCAGCCCGAGGCCGTGCGTGTTCGGGCGCCGGCCGGTGGCGTTGAGCACGAACTGGAAATCGCGCCGGCTGCCGTCGGCAAACTCCAGCGCCAGGCTGGCGCCGTCGCGCTGCACGCGCTGCGGCGCTGCGCCCGGGTGCAGCGCTATGCCCGCGGCCTGCAGCGCGCTCGCGGCACGGGTGCGCAGGTCTTCGTCGAAGCCGCGCAGCGGCAGCCGGTCGC
>JANOVJ010000696.1:0-2195 GCA_031417295.1 bacterium
GGGCGAATCCTCGAACTTCTGGTGCCGTTGGCGCATCTCCAGTGTCTTCGCGACGAGGAACGCCTTGGGGTCCATCGCCGTGGTGTTGGCCACCCGGAAGGTGCTGAAGACGCGCCGCGAGCCGCAAACGAAGCGCGATTCGAGCAGCGCCGTCTGCACCGTCACGTCGCGCTGGCTTTCGGCAATGCACTCATCGACCGTGCGCACGCTGGAACCAATTTCCAGGCCGATGTCCCAGCAGGCGGTGATGAAGACCTCGATCGCCGCCTTGGCGCTGTCGGCGCTGGTCGTTGCGCGCCAGGCGTCGAGCCCGTGGCCCGGTGGCAGCAGCAGCAGCACATCAACATCGGAGTGCGGGAACAACTCGCCGCGGCCGTAACCGCCGACGGCCAGCAGCGCCGCGCCGGGCAGCATGGCCGAGCGGTCCCAGAGTTCGATCAGCGTCGCATCGACATGCCGTGCCATGTGGCGGATCAGCCGCGCAGCGGCTGGCGCGGTCGGGCGCGCATTGCGAAAGTGGTCGAGCAGGGCGGCCTTGCCGTCACGGAAGCGGGCCCGAAGAGCGCCCAGCATCGGCTCGGGCGCCGGTTGCAGCGGCGCGAGCATCGGGGCTCAGGCCGTGACGGCGGCGCTGGCGGCGGCGTTGGCGACGTTGGCCACGAAGGCCGGCGGCGCCGGCGTGCCGGCCGACACGGTCAACACCTCGTAGCCGGTCTCGGTGACGAGTACCGTGTGCTCCCACTGCGCCGAGAGTGACCGGTCCTTGGTGACGATGGTCCAGCCGTCGCCGGTCTCGCGGATGTCGCGCCGGCCGGCGTTGATCATCGGCTCGATGGTGAAGATCATCCCCGGCACCAGTGTTTCCAGCGTGCCCGGGCGGCCGTAGTGCAGCACCTGCGGTTCTTCATGGAACTTCGCGCCGATGCCGTGGCCGCAGAACTCGCGCACGACCGAAAAGCCGGCGTTCTCGGCGAAGGTCTGGATTGCGTGGCCGATGTCGCCCAGGCGAATGCCTGGCTTCACCTTGGCAATGCCGCGCCACATCGCCTCGTAGGTGAACTGGCACAGCCGCTTGGCCGCGATCGAGCCCTCGCCGACGATGAACATGCGGCTGGTGTCGCCGTGCCAGCCGTCCTTGATGACGGTCACGTCGATGTTGACGATGTCGCCGTTCTTCAGCGGCCGGTCGTTCGGGATGCCGTGGCAGACCTGGTGGTTGATCGAGGTGCAGATCGATTTCGGGTACGGCGTGTAGCCGGGAGGCGCGTAGTTCAGCGGCGCCGGAATGCCGTGTTGCACGTTCATGATGTGGTCATGTGCCAGCCGGTCGAGCTGCTCGGTGCTGATGCCGGGCTTGACGTGCGGCGTGAGCATGTCCAGCACCTCGGACGCCAGGCGCCCGGCGAGGCGCATGCCTTCGATTTGCTCGGCGGTTTTGAGGGTGATCGTCATAGAGTGTGATTATGGCAACGGCACGACGCCGGGGCACCTTGACTTCACTTCGCGAAGTAAGCCTAAGCCGCACTGGCGTAGCCGCCATTGTCTCACTGGCCCGTAAAATCCGGGGCTTCGCCATGCCACCGGGCCCTCCAGCGTGACCGCCATCGCCAAGCAGTTGACTCCCCTGGAAGGCGGCAACGCCCTATCAGAATTTCGAGCCGCAGCGCTGCTCGCGCGGCTGCAAGCGGCAAGCCCACGGGTTGCGGCCGTTCACGCGCGGTTCGTCCATTGGGCCTGGAGCGACGCCCCGCTGTCACTGGCCGACGCTGACCGGCTGGCCGCGTTGCTGAACTACGGCGATCCTTATGCCGGCGCGTCTGACGGGCCGGTGCTGGTGATTGCGCCGCGCCTCGGCACGGTCTCGCCGTGGGCCTCGAAGGCAACGGATATCGCGCACAACTGCGGCGTGCCAGTGCGCCGCGTCGAGCGCGTGACCGAGTGGCGGCTGACGCTTCGCGGCGGCTTCCTGGGCGGGGGCAAGGCCTTGCCCGCTGCGGAGTTGCTGGCCTGCGCCGGTGTGCTGCATGACCGGATGACGGAAAGCGTGCTGCTGGAGCGCGACGACGCGCGCCGACTTTTCGACGCCAAGCCCGGGCAGCCTATGGTGCATGTCGATGTGCTCGGCCGCGATCGTGGCGCGCTGGCGGCCGCGAACACCGAGTTCGGCCTGGCACTGAGCGACGACGAGATCGACT
>JANOVJ010000697.1:0-1982 GCA_031417295.1 bacterium
CCGCGTGCTGGCGGCGCGGGCCGAGCCCGGCGCGGCGGCGCACCCGCGGGTGACGGTCGATTCGTCGCCGCGCCTGGCGCGCGACTACGTGCACATCGACGACGTGATCGATGCGCTGATCGCGCTGGCGCTGCAAGGCCAGGCCGCCATCTACAACGTGGCCGGCGGCCGCAACATCAGCAACGCGCAGTTGTTCGAGCGCCTCGCCGCCGCGAGCGGCTGCGCCATCGTGGCGGCGCACGACCGCGAGGCGCATGCGCTGCCGCGAATCTCGATCGCTCGCATGGCCGAAGAGTTCGGCTGGCGCCCGGCCGGCGTGCTCGACCGCGTGGGCCGGCTGATCGAACAGGAGTGCGCATGCTCAAGCTGGTGAGTGGCCACCGCGACGGCCTGCCGCGCTACGTCGAGCGCCAGCTCGCGAACCTGTTCCCCGACGGCGCGCCCGGCGTGCGCGAGGCCATCGACGCGCATCTCGACGAAGCCCTGGCGCGGCTCGAACGCTGCATCAACGCCGTGCGAATGTGGCGTGAAGGCGAGTTCGACCCGCTGCACTCGTCGCAGTACACGATCTTCCTGTACTACCTCGCCAACACGCTGTGGCGAAACGGCGCCGACCCGCGCGTCTGCGCCAAGCTCTTCCTGCTCAACAAGGCGCTGAACGGCATCGACTGCTTCTACGAGATCGAGTTGCCCGAGGTCTTCTTCATCGGCCACTCGGTCGGCATCGTGCTCGCCAAGGCGAGCTATGGCGAGCACCTGGTGCTGTACCAGAACGTGACTGTAGGCAAGAACCACGGCGTGGCGCCGGTGATCGAGGATGGCGTGGTGCTGTACCCGAACGCGGCGGTGATCGGGCGCAGCCGGGTGCGGGCGGGTTCGGTGATCGGGCAAGGCGTGAGCGTGGTCAACTGCGACACGCCGGGCGATGGCCTGGTGTTCCAGGGCACGGGTGGCGGGCTCGTCTTCAAGCCGCCGCAGCGCAGCGTGCTGGCCGACATCTTTCGCGACGCCTGAAGCAACGCTACCTTGCGCCGCTGCCGCAAGGCTCCCTCACCCCAACCCTCTCCCGCCTTGGCGGGAGAGGGAGCAAGGCCATCGCGGGGGCATGAGTCTTGCGTAGGATGCGCGGCGAGCGTCGCTCTCGGCGATCCGAACGCCTTCACGATCAAAGGATGGGCACGATGGCAAAGATCCCCCCCGGCGTAGGCCCGCGGTTCCCGCAGGTCGTGGTGCTGTTCGGCGCCACCGGCGACCTGGCGCGGCGCAAGCTGCTGCCCGGCCTGTTCCACCTGACGAGCGCCGGCTTCATCCCCGGCTGCAGGATCATCGGCGTCTCGCTCGACGAGATCGACCTCGACACCTTCCGCAAGGGCGCCCGCGCGGCACTCGACGAGTTCTCTGCGCGCAAGGTGACCGAGGCCGACTGGGAAGCCTTTGCCGGCAGCCTCGACTATGTGCCGCTCGCGGCCGGCGCCAGCGCATTGAAAGCCGCGGTGGACAAGGCGGAGCTGAGCTTCGGCGCCGAGTGCCGGCGGCTCCACTACCTGAGCGTGCCGCCGAGCGCGGCCTTGTCGGCGGTGCGGCTGCTGGGCGAGGCCGGCCTGGTCGAGCGCTCGCGGATCGTGATGGAAAAACCCTTCGGCACCGACCTGGCAAGTGCCGTGACCTTGAACGCCCGGCTGCACGAGGTGTTTGCCGAAGACCAGATCTTTCGCATCGACCACTTCCTGGGCAAGGAGCCGGCGCAGAACATCCTCGCTTTCCGCTTTGCCAACGGCCTGTTCGAGCCGATCTGGAACCGCAACTTCATCGACCACGTGCAGATCGACGTGCCCGAGACGCTGGGCCTGGGCAAACGCTCGGGCTTCGACGAACAGACCGGCGCCTACCGCGACATGGTGGTGACGCACCTGTTCCAGATCCTCGCCTTCATGGCGATGGAGCCGCCGACGGCGCTGGAGCCGGCGCCGATCAGCGAAGAG
>JANOVJ010000698.1:0-2470 GCA_031417295.1 bacterium
ACCATCACCCAGGCCGAATTCGACAACGCGCATCGAGATCAGATCGAGCGGGCGCGGCGGCAGATGCCCACCCTCGACGCCAAGCTGTTCGACAGCCCCGAGATGAAGCAGCGGACGCTGGACGATCTGGTGCGTGACCGCGTGACGCTGCTCGCCGCCGACCAGCTCAACCTCGGCACGACCGACGACCGCCTGCGGCGCCTGTTCGCAAGCGATCCGCAATTTGCGTTCCTGCGCAATCCGGATGGCAGCGTCAACAAGGAGGCGCTGGCCCAGCAGGGCATGTCGTCGGAGCAGTTTGCGCAGCGGCTGGGGCAGGACATCGCCAAGCGCCAGGTGCTGCTCGGTGTGGCCGGCACTTCGCTGGCACCTGTGAGCACCAGCGCGGCCGCGATGGATGCGTTGCTGCAGCAGCGCGCCGTGCAGGTGCTGCGCTTCAACGCCAAGGACTACGCGTCGAAGGTCGTCCCAACCGAGGCCGAACTGGAGGCGTTCTACAAGGACCCGGCCCATGCGGCGCAATTCATGGCGCCGGAGCAGGCAAGCGTCGAGTACGTGGTGCTCGACCTCGAGGCGCTGAAGAAGGGCGTCACGGCCTCCGAAGACGAGCTGCGAAAGTACTACGACGAGAACGCGGCCCGCTACACCGCGCCCGAAGAACGCCGGGCCAGCCACATCCTGATCAAGGCCGAGAAAGACGCGCCGGCCGCCGACCGGGCCAAGGCGCGAGCCCGTGCCGAGGCCCTGCTCGCCGAGCTGAAGGCGAACCCGGCACTGTTCGCCGAGTTGGCGAAGAAGAACTCCGACGACCCGGGATCGGCGCAACGCGGCGGCGACCTCGACTTCTTCGGCCGCGGCGCGATGGTCAAACCGTTCGAGGACACCGCGTTCGGCCTCAAGCCGGGCGAGATCAGCCCGCTGGTGGAGACCGATTTCGGCTTTCACATCATCAAGGTCGTCGAGACCCGCGGCGGCGAGAAGCGGGGCTTCGAGGCGGTGCGCGCCGAGATCGAGCAAGAGGTCAAGCGCCAGCTCGCACAGCGCCGCTTCACCGAGGCTGCGGGCGAGTTCACGAACACGGTCTATGAGCAACCCGACAGCCTGAAGCCGGTGCAGGACAAGCTCAAACTCGAGCTGCGCACAGCGACAGGCGTGCGGCGCACCCCGCT
The DNA here is from genome assembly GCA_031417295.1 of bacterium. Classification (GTDB taxonomy): domain Bacteria; phylum Pseudomonadota; class Gammaproteobacteria; order Burkholderiales; family Burkholderiaceae_C; genus CAIKUF01. The sequence continues at coordinate 1,170 of JANOVJ010000698.1, forward strand.
GCCCGGCGCCACCGGAGCGCTGGCCTCGCCGAAGTTCCTGGACCTGCTGTTCGGCAACGACGCGCTGCGCAACAAGCGCAACACCGAGGCTGTGGAAACCGGCGCCAGCCAGCTCGTCTCCGGGCGGATCGTCAGCTACGCCCCGGCCCAACTGCTGCCCTTCGCCGAAGTGAAGGCCAAGGTTCTGGCAGCGCTTGTCGCAGACGGGGCCGCAGCACTGGCCCGCAAGGACGGAGAAGCCCGTCTGGCGAGCCTCAAGGCTGCGCCCGACACGGTGCTGAGCGAGCCGGCGCAGGTCGTGTCACGCGTTCAGCGGCGCGAGGTTCCCCCAGCGCTGATTGACGCCGTGTTGCGCGCTGACGCCACCAAGCTGCCGGCGTTCGTCGGGGTCGACCTGGGCGTGCAGGGTTACGCCGTGGCCAGGATCGACAAAGTGCTCGGGCGCGACCCAGCCGCAGGTGAGCCGCGGCAGATGGCCGGGCAATACGCGCAAGCCTGGGGCGAGGCCGAAACCATGGCCTACTACGATGCGCTGAAGGCGCGGCTGAAGGTCGAGATCAAGGCCCCGGCAGCGGCCACCGCAGAGGCGGGCAAGGCCGCTGCTTCGGCCGCGAAGTAGGCTCGCTTCCTCGTTCGCTTCTGCGTCCGCCGCGGCGCTTCGGTGGCGGGGCCCGGCAGGTATACTCGCGATCTCTGCGGTGGCTGTAGCTCAGTTGGTAGAGTCCAGGATTGTGATTCCTGTTGTCGTGGGTTCGAGCCCCATCAGCCACCCCATCCCACCGCTTCACGAGGTCTCACCGAGGCCCAAAGTCCACGCAAAATCAACGACTTAGACAGTCGTTTGCGTCAGGCGATTTCCTGCCGTCTCACGGCAGACCAGCGGATATGGGGGAACATGTGGGGGAACGAATGACAGTCCGTTGTCCATTCGGAGGTTTGTTCCCCCATGCTCACCGACAAACAGTGCAAGAACGCCAGCTGCGTCCCTGGAAAAGCGCGTGTGCGGATCGCCGATTCAGGCGGCCTCTATCTTGAGGTTACTCCCACCGGGTCAAAGCGTTGGTTCTGGAAGTACCGATTCGAAGGCAAGGAGAAGCGCTTGGCGATCGGCGCGTATCCTGACTTCGGGTGTTGACGCCGACCGAAAACTGACCCACTTGCAGCGATAGTGCCGATTCAAATTTGACCCGGGTGTTCAACCTACCCTGCCTCTTTCTTGAGCAGGGGAGAAGGAGTGATCACCATGGCCATGGTTGGCAAGGTCAAGCGGATGTATTTCCGCCAGAAGAAGTCGGTTCGGG
>JANOVJ010000699.1:0-5800 GCA_031417295.1 bacterium
CGCATCTGGTGGCCGAACACGCTCTGGGTGCCGGTGCCGGTGCGGTCGGCCTTGAACGTGCCGTGCGCGGCGACGTGGCGCAGGAAGTCTTCGTATTGCGAGCGAACCGGGCGGGCGGAAGAGGACGAGTCAGGTCGCATGGCAAACAGGCGTTCGGCGTTGGGAGCTGCGCTGGCAGGCGCTCATTGTCAGGGCTGGCGCCCGCTCAGCGCCGTGCAGCGAGCGGCGGGTTCCAGTGCTCCGGCAGCACGATCTTGGCCTGCGCGGGGTCGCCGGTGAGGTAGTGCGGCGACATGATCTGGACCCCGTTTTCGTTGAACACGTCTTGCAGGTTGGCGTGCAGATCGTTCAACACCTGCGCCCGCGGCCGCGGGTCGGTGGCGATGGCTTGCGCGACGACGCGGTACTCGACGTAGAAGTCGCTCAAGGCAGTTTGGAACACATGCGGCGACGGCGCATCGAGCACGCCTTCGGTGCGGCGCGCACCCTCGATCATCATCGCGTGGACCTGGCGCCAGGGCGTGTCGTAGCCGATCGTCAGCACGGTGTCGACCACGTAGCCCGCGCCCTTCACGGTGCGCGAGTAGTTCTTGGTCACGGTGCCGACGATCAGCGAGTTGGGCAAGCTCAGTTCCTCGCCCAGCCCGGTGCGCAGGCGGGTCGCAAAGGTGCCCATCTCGGTGACGGTGCCCTCGGTATCGCCGATCCGCACGTACTCGCCGACGTGCAGGGTGCGGCTGTAGGTGAGGATCAGCCCGCTGACACCTTGCCCGACGAAGTTGGAGGAACCCAGTGAGAGCATCACGCCGAGCAGCACGGTGATGCCCTTGAAGGCCTCAGTGTCCGAGCCCGGCAGGTAGGGGTAGGCCATCGCCAGCGCGAACAGCCAGACGCCGATGTGCACCAGCCCGCGCGTCGCGCGCACGGTGTAGCGGTCGATCCACGGCAGGTTCAATTCGCCGTTTTCGACCTGCGCGAAGAAGGGCTGCGCGAGCGCCAGCACGGCGCGGGCAATGAAGAAGATCACGATCGCCACCGCCAGCCCGGGCAGCGACGCGGCGATGGCGCCGAGGATCTGCATCGCCAGCGCGATCCCCGATTCATTCAGCTCCTCGCCCCAGCGCCGTGTGTAGGGGAACAGGCGCAGCACGACGCCCAGCCACTCGGCCGTCAGCACCAACACCAGCGCGTAATGGACCAGCGTGGTCACGATGCGCGCCAGCGCGAAGATCCGGTCGCGGGTGAGCAGCGCAATGCCGCCCGGCGCCAGGCGCGCGCTGTGGCGATGGCCCAGCGACACCAGCCCGTTGGCGAACCACGAGCGCAGCCGCCGCAACACCCAGACACTGCCGGCAAAGACCAGCGTGGCCAGCAGCGCGAAGCCCACCGCACGCAGCATCACGCCGAGCGAGCGCGCCTCGCGGCCTTCGTCCACCGCCTGCTGCAGCGCGCGAACGACGCTGTCGATGCTCTGTCCGCCGGTCAGGTCGCCCGGCAGCAGCGCGAACACGCCGGTGTCGTCGAGCACCACCATCGTGCCCAGCGCAACGGTGATGGAGCCGGCCTTGCCCGGGCCGCCGGCTTGCAGCGTCTTGATCACTTCTTCGCTGGCCCGGCTGGCCCGAGCGGCCGGCGGCAGGCCAGGCAGGCTGACCCGGAACCGCGCGATCGGCCGGTTCAGCACCATCAGCGTGGCGCCTGCGTCGGCGGCAACGCCGGCCGCCAGGTCGGATGCGGCTGAAGCCGCGGCCGTTGGCGCCGACGCGGCATCGCCATCGGCGGCCCTCGCCGGAGGCCCGGCCAGCACCAGCCCTGCCGCGAGTGCCATGCCGGCCGCGAACGCCCTGGCGGTGACCCAAGTCGAATGAAGGCTGAGACTCATCGCATGACTGTATCGCACACGTTTCGCAGGCCGGCGGGGCTGTACGCGCCCGGTCAGTAGGTGCCGAACAGGGTGTCCAGCGCTTCCTGTATTGCCGCGCGTTCGTGGCTCAGGCTGGCCACGGCGCGGCGCAATTCAGTGCCCGGCACCGCGGCGAGCGCGGCCGTGTCGAGCACCAGGCTGTGGGCTGCGACCGCGAAACAAGGATTCAGGTTTCGCGCCCGCGGACCGAACGCCGCTTCGTGCCACAACGGAATCACCACGCGCGTGCTGAGCGCATTGATGTAGTCGTTCTGGACGTCCAGAAGATACGGAATCCGCTTGCGCTCGGCGGCCACCGGGTTTGCGAAAACGTCGTAGCGGGCCATGGCTCAGCGCCCGCGGTGCGGGCCTGGGGGTGTCATGTCAACCCGCTTTCATGAAGCTGCGGTGCTTTGCCAACGGCAGGCCTTCGGATTCGACGCGTGCGTTGTAGGCCACCACGGCGTCGCGGTTCTCGTCGTTCCAGCGCGCCCAATAGCGGCGGCGCACCTCGTCGGCGAGCAGCACGTCCACGGTCTGCGACAGGTTCATGCCGAGCTCCCGTGCGGCCTCCAGCACTTTGGCGTTCAGGCTCAGGTTGGTCGCCCGCTTGGGCGCGTTGTCGAACTGCAGCATGGAGGCCTCCGGAAAGATGCGCATGGATTATGCACGGAAAGGCGCGCATTCCTGCGGCACAAAGCGCCGTGGCCCCATCAAGGCGCGAGCCCGCCCTCGCTGAACTGCATCGCCGCCAGCTTCGCGTACAGCCCGCCGCGTGCGACCAGCTCGGCGTGCGTGCCCATCTCGACGATGCGCCCGTGGTCGAGCACCACGATGCGGTCGACCCGTTGCACCGTTGCCAGGCGGTGCGCGATGACGAGCGTCGTCCGGTCTCGCATCGCCGATTCGAGTGCCGCCTGCACCATCCGTTCGCTTTCGGCGTCGAGCGCGCTGGTGGCCTCGTCGAGCAGCAGCAGCGGCGCGTTCTTCAGCATCGCGCGGGCGATGGCGATGCGCTGCCGTTGGCCGCCCGACAGGCGCACGCCGCGTTCGCCGAGGAAGGTGTTGTAGCCCTCGGGCAGCAGGTGCAGGAATTCGTGCGCATGGGCGCCCTTGGCCGCCGCGATCACCTCGGCCTCGCTCGCCTCGGGCCGGCCGTAGCGGATGTTCTCGAGCGCACTGGTGGAAAAGATCACCGCGTCCTGCGGCACGATGCCGATGCGGTGGCGCAGCTCGGCCAGCGCGGCGTCGCGCACCGGCACGCCGTCGATCGAGACCTGGCCGTGTTGCGCGTCATAGAAGCGCAGCAGCAACTGGAACAGCGTGCTCTTGCCGGCGCCGCTGGGGCCGACGATGGCAATCGTTTCGCCGGCGCGCACGGCTAGCGACACGTCGTCGAGCGCGGCCCGCAGCGGGCGTGACGGGTAGTGAAAGGTCACGCCTTCGAGCCGCAGCGACGAGCCGCCAGCAACGCTGGGCAAGGCCACCGGCCGCGCCGGGCTGACGATCGGCGAGCGAAGTTGCAGCAGCTCCATCAGCCGCTCGGTCGCGCCGGCCGCGCGCAGCAGATCGCCGTAGACCTCGGACAGCACCGCGACCGACGAGACGAGGATGATCACGTAGACCACCGTCTGCCCGAGGTGCCCGGCACTGATGTTGCCCGCCAGCACCGCCTGCGTGCCCTGGTACAGCCCCCACAGCAGTGCGCCGAAGGTGGCAGTGATGATGAAGCCGACCAGCATCGAACGCAGCCGAGTGCGGCGCACGGCGGTGTCGAAGGCGTTCTCGGTCGAGACATCGAAGCGCTCGGCCTCACGCGCCTCCTGGGTGTAGCTCTGCACCACCGGAATGGCGTTGAGCACCTCGGCCGCGATCGCGCTGGAATCGGCCACCCGGTCCTGGCTGGCACGCGACAGGCTGCGCACCCGGCGGCCGAAGTACAGCGACGGCAGCACCACCAGCACCAGCGCACCCAGCACCTGCGTCATCACGACCGGGTTGGTGACGATCAGCATCAGCATCGCGCCGCTGCCGATCACGGTGTTGCGCAGGCCCATCGACAGGCTGGAGCCAACGACGGTCTGGACCAGCGTGGTGTCGGTGGTCAGGCGCGACAGCACTTCGCCCGTTTGCGTGGTCTCGAAGAACTCGGGGCTTTGTGCCACCACGTGCGCGTAGACGGCGTTGCGCAGGTCGGCGGTGACGCGCTCGCCGAGCCAGGTGACCATGAAGAAGCGCGCCGCCGAGAACAAGCCGAGCGCCGCGCCGACGGCGAACAGCTCGAAGAAGTGGGTCCGCAGCGCCATCACGCGCTCGCCCGGATCGGCGGCCACGAGGCCCTGGTCGATCAGCGTCTTCAGCGCAACCGGCAGCACCAGTGTGCTCAGCGCGGCGAGCACGAGGAACAACCCGGCCAGCGCGATCCGGCCCCTGTACGGACGCAAGAAGGGCAACAGGCCGCGCAGCGGGCCGACGTTGCGAGCAGGGGCGGGCGCGACGTTGCCCGCAGCGCCGCCGGCAGGCAGGGCGGACGGGTCGGCAGTGGAGACTTCGGGCATGGTGGCAGTCTAAGCGGCAGCCCGGCCGGGTGCCGGAGCGCCACCTTGACGCCACCAATAATCGGGTCGCCACTCGCCCTGGAGGACAAGCCCATGTTCCATCCCTGCCACCATGCCCTGGCCAGCCCCGACAAGCCCGCCTGCATCATGGCCGGCTCGGGCGAGGTGGTGACGTACCGCCAGCTCGAACAGCGCTCGAACCAGGGCGCACAGTTGCTGCGCCGCCTCGGCCTGCGGCGCGGCGATGTGATCGCGCTGATGATGGACAACAACGCGCGCTACTTCGAGATCTGCTTCGCGGCGCAGCGCTCGGGCCTGTTCTTCACCGCCATGAGTTCGCGCCAGTCGACGCAAGAGGCCGAGTACATCCTGCGCGACTGTGGCGCCAAGGTGCTGGTCGTTTCGGCCAGCCTCGCCGCGCAGGCGGCCGAGTTGCTGAGGTGCACGCCGCTGCTCCAGGCACGCTATGCCGTGGGCGGTGACCTGCCCGGCCACGCAGCCTGGGAGGCCGCCATCGCGGCGCATCTGGCCGAACGCATCGCCGACGAGAGCGCTGGGCGCGACATGCTGTATTCGTCGGGCACCACCGGCCGGCCCAAGGGCGTGAAGACCGAGTTGCTGGCCGAGGCCATCGACGCCGCGAGTTCGCTGATGAACCTGTCGCGCGCGCTCTACGGCATCGGGCCGGACACGGTGTACCTCTCGCCCGCGCCGCTGTACCACGCCGCGCCGCTGCGCTTCAACATGACGGTGATGCGCTACGGCGGAACGGCCGTGCTGATGGAGCACTTCGATCCCGAGGCCGCGCTGGCGCTGATCGAGCAGCACGCCATCACGCACAGCCAGTGGGTGCCGGCGATGTTCGTGCGGATGCTGAAGCTCGCCCCCGAGGCCCGCACGCGCCATCGCCACGACACGCTGAAGGTGGCCATCCACGCCGCCGCGCCGTGCCCGGCCGAAGTGAAGCAACGCATGATCGACTGGTGGGGCCCGGTGCTGTTCGAGTACTACGCCGGCACCGAAGGCAACGGTTTTGTTGCCTGCACGTCGGCCGAGTGGCTGGCCCACCGCGGCACGGTTGGCCGCGCGCTGCTTGGCGAACTGCGCATCGTCGATGATGCGGACGGGCAGGTGTTGCCGACCGGCGAGAACGGCAGCGTCTACTTCGCCAACGGGCCCGCGTTCGAGTACCACAACGACCCTGAGAAGACCGCCGCCTCGAAGAGCGCGCAGGGCTGGACGACGCTGGGCGACATCGGCCACCTCGACCGGGATGGTTACCTCTACCTGACGGATCGGCGCCATTTCATGATCATCTCGGGCGGCGTGAATGTGTACC
>JANOVJ010000700.1:0-7803 GCA_031417295.1 bacterium
GGGTGCGGCGCTGGGCGAGAACCCTCACCCCAGCCCACTCCCACAAGGGGGTGAGGGGGGGGGAGGAACGCAGTTGTCCGCATGGGCCAGCGCGATGGCCTGGTGATGCGGCACCTCGTGCAGGAAGCGCTGCCGCGCGGCCGGGTCGGCAATACGTTGTGCGCGCGCCAGCAGTTCGGTGTGTGCGGTGGCCAGCACGTCTGCGGCCCGCGGGTCGCCCGCCGCTGCAAGCACCCGAAAGCACGCCAGGCTGATTCGCAACGGCTCCTCGGTGCCGTCGAGCCGGCCGCCGGCTGCGAGGTGCGCGAGCACCTTTTCCACTTCGGTCAGCGCAGCCGCCACATCGCCCTGCGCCAGGTCGAGCAGCGCGAGGCCGGCGGTCGGTTCGAGCGCCAGGTGCGGCCCCGCGTTCTGCTCAAACAGATCGCGTGAGCGCTCGAGCGCGGCACGCGCGGCCGGCCCGTTGCCCAGGCCGGCTTCGGCCAGGCCGAGCGGCAGGCACGCCGCGGCTTCGAGGTCGCGCGCGCCGATGGCCAGCGCGATCCGCGCCGCCACCGTGGCGTGCTCGACCGCAGTCGCGTCATCGCCCTGCAAGTGCGCAATGGCCGCGAGGTTGAGCCACACCAGCGACTCGATGTCCGGCCGGCCGATCCTGTCGGCCAGGCGGCGGCTGTCTTCCAGGTGCCGCCGGGCCGCGGCATAGTCGCCGAGGCGGATGCAGTTGTCGCCCAGGCTGTTGAGCGCATCGACCTCCAGCCCGCGGTCGCCGCTTTCGCGGGCGATGGTGATGCACTGCGTCTCCAGCTCGTGGCCGGCCTGCGCGTCGCCGCTTTCGGCGGCGAGCGACGCCAGGTTGCGCAGCAGCCGGCCCTCGACCGCGCGGTCGGTGCCCTGGCGGGCGAGGGCGAGCCCGGCTTCGGCGTGCCGCCGCGCAGCCCCGAAGTCGCCCATGCGGCGGCGCGCAATGGCGAGGCTGCCCTGGCTGCGCGCTGCGATCGCCTTGTCACCGGCACGTTCTGCGAGCGCCAGCGATTGGCGTGCCACGCCGTCGGCAAGCAGGTACTCGCCCTGCGCCAAGTGCGCCGCGGCGCGGCGCCACAGCGCTTCGGCGCGCCGGGCGTCGTCGGCCAGCGCTTCGCCGAGCGCTTGCAAGGCATCGAGGTCGGCGCCGTGCCGGGCCCGGTCGTCGCCGTTGGCGAGCAGCTTTTCGCGCGTGGCGATGAGACGCCATTGCGCGGCGTGATCGTCGGCCGCCACCAGCGCCAGTGCGCGGGCCACGTAGCCGAACGCGGCCTCGCGTGCGTCACGCGCGGCGGCGCTTTCGGCGGCCCGCGTGTAGTAGCTCGCGGCTTCGGCGGGCTGGCCGGCGCGCTCGTGGTGTTCGCCGGTGGCGCCCAGGTATTCGACGCCGCGCTCGCTGGCCAGCGCGGCCAGCCACGCCGCGGCGCTCGCGTGGTATGCGCGGCGGTCGCGCTTCAACATCGACTCGTAGGTGAACTGGTGCATCAGGTGATGCTGGAAGGTGAACTCGCGCGCGCCTTCGAACGTGCTCTGCGCCTGCGCGACCACGAACTCGCGCCCGGCCAGCCGGTCGAGCGCGCGCGGCGACTGGGCGTCGAGCGCGGCCAGCGCCTGGTCCCAGAACTGGAAGCCGATCACCGAGGCCTGTTGCAGCGCGACGCGTTCCTCGGTGCGCAGAACCGCCAGCCGCGCCTGCAACACGCCGGTCAGCGTGGTCGGCACGCGGGCCGCCTGGAGGTGCTCGGCCGAGACGCGCCAGCGCCCCGCCTCGCCGGCCACGATGGCGCCCTCGTCGAGCAGCATCTTGACGATCTCTTCCATGAAGAACGGGTTGCCGTCGCCGTGGCCGGTGACGAGCTCGCGCAACGCGGCCGGCACCTCGTCGATCTGGTGCAGCAACGCGTCGGCCAGCGCGCCGCTGTGGGCCAGGCCCAGTGGCGTGAGCGGGATGCGGATGGCGCCCGCGTCTTCATCGCCCCACGCCGGGCGGTGCTCGAACAGCAGCGGGCGGGTGAAGGCAAGCACCAGCAAGGCGAGGTCGCGGCTCGCGTCGATGAGGTGGCGCAGGAAGTCGAGCGAGCCGTCGTCGGCCCACTGCAGGTCGTCGAGCAGCAGCAGGGTTGGGCGGCCGGTGCCGGTGCCTGTGCCGCTGCGACGGAAGATCTGGGCCGCGGCGTGGAACCCGCGGGCACGAATCTGCCGCGGGTCGGCGAGGATGCCGCGCAAGTGCGGGCTGGTCGAGAAGTCGAGCCCGATCAGGTGGCCCACCAGGTGAACCGGCTCGTCGCCTTCGTCCGCGAACAGCGGCGCCAGGCCGGCCACGAACTTGCCCCGTGCGGCCTCGGCGCTATCGCTGTCGGCCACGTGCAGCCACCCGGCCAGCAGGTCGTGCAGCAGGCCATAGGGCTGTTGTCGCGTTTGCGGCTGGGCGCGGGCCCTGAAGCAGTTCACCGGTTCGGCCTGCGCCGCGGCCCAGCGCTCGAACTCCTGCAACAGCCGGCTCTTGCCGACCCCGGCGTCGGCGACCACGGTGACCACGGTAACCACGGTCGTGGTGCGCGGCGCGGGCGCATCGTCGGGCGGGCCGACAAGCGCCTTGAACGCGCGCTGCAATTGCCCGAGCGGCTCGTCGCGCCCGACCATCGGCGTCTCCAGCCCGTCGATGCCGCGGGCGGTGGCGCGCAGCGCCCGCGGCCGGGCGCGCAACACGAGGTAGGAGCGCACAGGCGCCTCGATGCCCTTGACATGCAGCGCCAGCTCTTCAGCCACGTCGAACACGCCGCGCACCTGGCGCCAGGCGTTGTGGCTGATGCGCAGCGTGCCGATCGGCGCCGACTGCTCCATCCGCGCCGCCAGGTTGACGGCGCTGCCGCGGATCGTGTTCTCGGCATCCACGCCCCCGCCGAGCAGCACCTGGCCGCAGTCGATGCCGGCGCGCACGTTGAAGCCGTGCACGTCGTGCCGGGCGGCGATGCCGGCGGCGAGCCGGCTCGCCTGCGCAATGATCGCCAGCCCGGCATGGACGGCGTTCTCGGCGCCCTGCTCGTCGGCCGCATCGGCGCCGAACACTGCGAGCAAGCCGTCGCCAGTGAACTGCAGCACCTTGCCGTGGTGCGCCTGAACCTCGGCGGTGAAGCTGCCGAGCGCGGTGTCGATGACCTCGACGATGTCTTCCGGGTCGAGCTGCCCGCTCATCGCGGTGGAGCCGACGACATCGACAAACAGGATCGCGACGTGCTTGAGCTGCTGCGCGCCTTCGGCCTTGCGCGGGTCGGTGTCGAGCGCGGTCAGCTTGGCATACAGCGGCGCGACGGCGGCATCGACCACCGCATCGCCCAGGGCCGGCCGCTGCGCCTCCAGCGCAGCGATGGCGGCTTCGATTGCGGCGCGTTCAGTCATCGACAAGCAGGCTCCTCAACCCATCGCAGTGCCGCAACGGGCCGTGCCGCCCGCGCAAAAAAGGCGCCCCGCGGGGCGCCTCGGCTTGCCACCACCCGGTTCGCGGTTCAGGCCCGCGCCGCGCGCACCTTGAGCGCAAACTCCTGCAGCGCCACGATGCCGCTGTGCTCGGCCTTGTGGCACCAGGCCTGCAGGTCGGCCACGAGCTGGTCGACCGAGACGTTGGTGCGCGTCCACAGCGAGCGCAACTCTTCGCGCATGCTGACGAGCTTGCTCAACTCGGGGTGCCGGTCGCGCACGCTGGCCACTTGCGCCTTCACGTCGGCCGGGATCTTGTCTTCGTCGCGGTGCAGCCAGCGCCGCGCCAGGCGCATTTCGGACAGCTTGGCGCCATTGGTCACACCGGCGGCCTTCAGCCGTTCGATCTCGTCGTGGCAAGCGGCGCGCAGGCCGCTCGCATACTTGGCCATCACCTCGTAGCGGTGGGCAATCAGCGCCTCCAGCGTTTTCGAGTCGGCCACCGGCTGGATGCTGCCGAGCTTCAACTGGGGGTGGGTCTTGCGCACACGCGCCAGGCCGAGCATTTCGAGCCCGCGGATGTAGGCCCAGCCGATGTCGAACTCGTAAGGCTTGACCGACAGCTTGGCCGACGTGGGATAGGTGTGGTGGTTGTTGTGCAGCTCTTCGCCGCCAATGACGATGCCCCACGGCGAGACGTTGGTCGAAGCGTCGGGCGCCTCGAAATTGCGGTAGCCCCACCAGTGGCCGAGGCCGTTGATGATGCCGGCCGCGGTGATCGGGATCCAGATCATCTGCACCGCCCAGATGGTGGCGCCGATGGCCCCGAACAGCAGCAGGTTGATGACCATCATCAACGACACGCCCAGCACCGAGTGGCGGGTGTAGAGGTTGCGCTCGATCCAGTCGTCAGGCGTGCCCTGGCCGTACTTGGCGAGCGTTTCCATGTTCTTCGACTCGGTGCGGTAGAGCTCGCTACCTGTCAGCAGCACGGTCTTGATGCCGTGCGCCACCGGGCTGTGCGGGTCGTCGTGCGTTTCGCATTTGGCGTGGTGCTTGCGGTGGATGCCGACCCATTCCTTGGTCACCATGCCGGTCGTGAGCCAGAGCCAGAAGCGGAAGAAATGGGCCGGGATCGGGTGCAGTTCCAGCGCACGGTGCGCTTGCGCGCGGTGCAGGAAGATCGTGACCGCGGCGATGGTGATGTGGGTGAACACGAGGCAGATCAACACGATCTGCCACCAGGTGGTTTGGACCAGCCCGTTGGCGGCCCAGTCGACCAGCGCGTACCACAGCGACGAAAATTCGTTCATCAATGACTTTCAACCCGCCGAATCGGGCGGCCCTTCAATTGTAAGCGACAGGCTTTCGTTTCACTGACAGGAACTGCCCCGGCTTGCCCGAGTAATTCACCAGATGTCGAGGCTGTTTGAGCGGAATCAACCAGAGGAGTTCCCGGGTAGGGAGCACAGTCCACGCTCGGCCACCCCGAGCAGCCTGGCACCCTTTGGGGCACCCCAGCGCGGTTGCCTTGGGCTCGCGACCGGCTCAAATACGCTCCCAGACCGCGGCGAAAAAACCATCGGTGCCGTGGCGCTGCGGCCACAGGCGCAGGTGGTCGCCGCTGACGAGCGATTCGGGCTCGGCCACCTGCGCGCGTTGCAGCGCCTCGGCGGCAGGCAGCACGCGAAACGTCGCTGCGTTCTCGGCGCTGAAGGCCTGCGCGATCGCCTCGTTCTCGGCCTGCAGCAGGCTGCAGGTGGCGTACACCAGCCGCCCGCCCGGCTTGAGCAGCCGCGCCGCGCTGGCCAGGATGGCCGCCTGCTTGACGCTCATCTGCTGCACGCTTTCGGGCGACTGGCGCCACTTCATGTCGGGGTTGCGGCGCAGCGTGCCCAGGCCGGAGCACGGCGCGTCAACGAGCACGCGGACGATCTTGCCGGCCAGGCGCTTGATGCGGGCGTCGCGCACGTGCGCGAACTGCACCGGGTAGACCTTGGAGAGGCCGCTGCGCGCCAGCCGCGGCTTCAGCGCCGCGAGCCGGTGGCCCGACACGTCGAACGCATACAACCGCCCGGTGTTGCGCATCATCGCGCCGAGCGCGAGCGTCTTGCCGCCGGCGCCGGCGCAGAAGTCGGCAACCATCTCGCCGCGCTTGGCGCCGGTGAGCAGTGCCAGCAACTGGCTGCCTTCGTCCTGCACTTCAATATCGCCGCGCAGGAACACCTCGACCTTGTGCAGCGCGGCCTTGGTGGCCAAGCGCAGCCCGAGCGGCGAGTACGGCGTGGCCACGGCGTGGATGCCGGCGAGCGTCAACGCCGCCTGCACCTCGTCGCGCTTGGCCTTGAAGGCGTTGACGCGCAGGTCCATGCCCGCCGGCTGGTTGAGCGCATTGACGAGCGGCCAGAACGCCTCGCCAAGCTCGGCTTGCAGCCGCTCGGCGAGCCACTCGGGCAGGTTGTGGCGCAGCTTCTCGGGCAGGCTGTTCACGTCCACCGCGAGCACCTGCTCGAGCCACTGCACCTCGGCGGGGTCGAGCGCGGCGCGCAGGAAAGCAGCGTTGCCCTGCCAGCCGAGCAGCGCCAGACGGCGCTCCATCTCGCCCTTGCCCGACTGCGCCAGGTGCTGGAACAAGAGCCGCTTGCGCAGCACGTTGTAGGTGGTTTCGGCCAGCGTGTGGCGCTCGCGCGAGCCGATCAGCCGGTGATGGCGGAAGAAGTCTGAAACCACCGAATCGGCTGGCGCTTCGAAGCGCAACACGTGGTGCAGCAGATCAGTTTCGAGTTCGAGCAGGGCGTTAGGATGCATCGGCCGATTATCGGTGCCACCCCCACCCTGCCCCGCCCATGAACGCCACCGACCTGCCGCCCCTGCCCGCGACGCCGCTCGGCCGCTACCGCCATGTCAAGGGCGGCGAGTACGAAGTGCTTGGCGTGGCCCGGCACAGCGAGACCCGGGAGCCGCTGGTCGTCAACCGCGCGCTCGGCAGCGCGAGCGGCTGGTGGCTGCGGCCGCACGCGATGTTCTTCGAGTCGGTCAGCGTCGCAGGCGCCCTGCGGCCGCGCTTCGAACGCATTGACGAGCGATGAGCGCGCACGGTCACCGGAAGTGCGAAGCGTGAAGGTTGCCCGGTGAGTGCGCCGGCTGGGCGCTTGCGGCTACGGCCACGGTTGCTCGTGGCGATCGCGCTCGGGTGCGTCGTCGGCGCGTTGTTGCCCGACTCGCTGCGCGGCGTCACGCGCCTGCTGCTGGCCTGGAACACGACGGTCTGGCTGTACCTTGCGCTCGTCGGCACGATGATGTGGCAACCCGACCATGGACACCTGCGCCGGCAGGCCGCCGCGCACGCCGAGGGCGCGGGCATCGTGCTGATGATTGCCGTGGCCGCGGCCGTCGCCAGCATGGCGGCGATCGTGGCCGAGCTCGGCGGCATGAAGACCAGCGGCGTGGGCCTGGCCTGGCCCAATGTGCTGCTCGCGCTGGCCACGCTCGTCGGCTCGTGGCTGCTGCTGCCGTTCGAGTTTGCGCTGACCTATGCGAGCCGCTACTTCGTGGCGGGCGCGGTCCCGGGTGGCCTGGTGTTCCCGGGCGTGGATGGAAACGCGGCCGGCGAGCCCACCCCCAACTACACCGACTTCCTGTACTTTTCCCTGACTGTCGCGGCCACCGCGCAGACCTCCGACGTCTCCGTCACCACCCGAGCGATGCGCAAGCTCGTGGTGATGCACGCGGTGGTGTCGTTCGGCTTCAACACCATGGTGCTGGCGCTGGCGATCAACATGGCGGCCAGCATGTTTTGAGGTTGGGCCTGGCAAGCCGCTGCGAACGGGCGCCGGCGAATCGGCATCGCTCGCGGCAAGCCACACGGTTCCGTACTTCTGGCCGGCGTCGGTTCCATAGTGTTTGGCAATCGAAAATATATGCTCAATCAATCCACGCAATGCCGCATTGCAGCAATACTCTGCTCAGCCGGGTTTTTTCCCTTACCCGTTTTCACGCAACCCACGGAGCAGTCATGTCCCTCATCAACACCCCCGTCCAGCCATTCAAGACGCAAGCCTTCCACAACGGCAAGTTCATCGAAGTCACCGAGCAAAGCCTCAAGGGCAAGTGGTCGGTACTGATCTTCATGCCGGCGGCCTTCACCTTCAACTGCCCGACCGAAGTCGAAGACGCGGCCGACAACTATGCCAAGTTCAAGGACATGGGCACCGAGGTCTACATCGTCACCACCGACACCCATTTCTCGCACAAGGTGTGGCACGAGACCAGCCCGGCCGTCGGCAAGGCGCGGTTCCCGCTCGTCGGTGACCCGACCCACACGCTGACCCGCATGTTCGGCGTGCACATCGACGCGGAAGGCCT
>JANOVJ010000701.1:0-9600 GCA_031417295.1 bacterium
CGCATCGTGCAGGTGCTGGGTGCTGCGTTGGGCCTGGGCGTGATCAGCGGCGCAATCTTCTTCCACCTCTTCACGCCGCTGGGCGTGGCGGTCGTCAACACCGACGGCAGCAGCGACGGTGGCGAATTGTTCGCACTGGCCTGCGGCGTGTGGCTGGCCTGTGCGGCCCTGCTCTGGATCAGGCGTTCGACCTGGATGCCGATGCTGGCACGGCTGACCGGTCGATAGTTTCGTCCCGCTGGTAGCGGGGCAAGATCGCTGCGTTCATGCAGGCGCCGGCCGCCCTGGCCCCCAGCTGTGTGTCACCAGCGAGTACGCAACCATTCGCGAACGCCTCGGCCCGTTCGACCTGGTGCTGCTCGAGGTCGGCGCCTTCCATCCATCGTGGGGCCACATCCACCTCGGGCCGGAGAACGCGCTGAAGGCGCTCGACCTGCTCGGCGGCGGCGCCTTCCTGCCGGTCCACTGGGGCACCTTCAGCCTGGCGCTGCATGCCTGGGACGAGCCGGCCGAGGCGCTGCTGTCGCTCGGGACGAAGGGCAACGCGCAACTGATGATGCCGCGGCTCGGCGAGGCGGTCGAGCCGGCGCATGCCGAGCGCGTCACGCCGTGGTGGCGGGCGGTCGATTCGCGGGAGATCGCGATGGCGCCCGCGAACGACGCGCCCAATGCGCCGCCGATGACCTTGCCGAAGCAGATGCCCTGGCCGATCGACTGATCGCGCGCGCCGCCCGCCCCAGCCTGAGCGGCCGGCAAGCCTTGCGATCCAGCCGAGCCACACGGCGCGCCGCAGCTACAGCAACGTGGCACACGCAAGCCTCACCCCGCAGGCGAGGGTGAACAGTTCGCCGCCATCGCTGCTGCCGTCGGTGTTGACGACCGCCACGCCGAGCGGGGTGAAGAGGTGAGAGAAGATTGCTCCGCTGATCACGCCGAGCCCGAGCGCCGCGCCCAGCACCTGCACCGCACGCTGGCGCGACATCGCGGCGCCGACCAGCAACAACACCGAGGCGAGCAGCTCGAAGCTGCCGACCACCCTGGCCGAGAAGATGCCGCCAGGCGCGAACACGCCCGCGAAGCCCAGCGACGCGGCCCAGGGGTCGAGCTTGCCTTGAAAGATGTGGACGGTCTCGGGCGAACCGCTGAATTTGAAGAACAGCGACTGAATGAAGGCGAACGCCACATAGAGCGTGAGCAGCCGGTGGCCGTTGCGTTTGAGCCAGGACATGATCGGGCTTCCTTCGAATCCACTTCGGGTCGAGGGCGTGTCACTTCTTCAGCAGCGGCGCGTATTTCTCGGGGCTGGCCTTGAACAGGTCGAAGTGGGCCTGCGAAGCGAGCTTCCATTTCGCGCCCATCCACTCGGTGGCCAACGTGTCCTGGCCTTTGGTCGACTTGCCTTCGGTGAAACAGGCGACCGTGTCGTCGCCGAGGGTGGCGATGTCGGAGCGGCCGCCGAGCAAGCCACCCTTGAACGTGTTGATCGGCGGTGCGGCAAAGACGGAGGCGCTGGCAAGCAGCGCGGCCACACCGATCACGAGGGCGAAACGCCGGCTCAGGCCGGGCGAAGGGGTGCGGGACCTGCGGCTTCCTTGGCAGTGGTCAGGGTGTTGCCCACTAGACGAACCACCGCGCCGGAGATTGCGCGCCGGGCGCGGGCCGAGGCGTCGGCTTCGCCCAGGCCAGCTCCCCGATTCATCACGCAGGCTTCACCGCCGCGTGAGGACACCGCGCAACCGCGCTGCTGTAATGCCCAGCGGCGTCGTGCCGTTACTCAGGAGATTGGCCATGAACCGCATTCCCACCCCTTGGCTGGCCCGCAGCGTGCTCGGTGGCGCGGTGCTGATCGCCGTTGCGGCTTGCGGCGGCGGCGAGACCGAAGCCACCGCCCAGGCCATCGCCGAGCTCACCGCCGACGAGAGCCGCGCCGAGGCCGCCGCCGTCGGCCCGGTGCTGGGCAGTCTGCAGCTCGTCTCCACCACCCTGCGCGGCGCCGCCGCCACGATCGGCAGCGTGACCTGCGCCGTCTCGGCCGACGGCAGCCTGGTGCTGTTCCAGAGCCAGGCGGCCAACCTGGTGGCGGGCGACACCAACGGCGTCGATGACTTGTTCCTGAAGAACCTGAACAGCGCTGCCGTGAGCCGCGTCAGCACCCAGAGCAGCGGCGCGCAGCTGGCGGCGGGCGGCAACTGCCTCGGCACGACGATGACGCCCGATGGCCGCGTCGTGGGGTTCAACTCGGGCAGCGCCGTGTTCGTGAAGAACACCCAGACCGGCGTGCTGATCGAGGCCTCGCCACCGGCCGCCACGGTACCGCAGGTCAGCGGCTTCTTCGGCGCCGCGATCTCGGACGACGGCACCCGGATCGTCTTCCTCACCCTGCCGGAGACGACGTATGTCGGCGCCTACCAGTTCGTCAACGTGGTCCCGGCGCGGCTGATGCTGCGCGACCTGGGCAACGCCAGCCTCGTCACGCTGGCCACAGACAACGGCAGCACCGCCCAGGGCGAGGTCGTGTCGAACCGCTTTGCGATTTCGCCTGACGGCACGCGCGTGGCCTTTGTGTCCTCGTCGGCCAGCCTGGTGGCGGGCGACACCAATGCGAAGGCCGACGTGTTCGTGCGCGAGCTCGCCACTGGCGCCACGCTGCTGGCCTCGAGCACCAGCGACGGCGTGCCGGCGATCACCACCGTGTGCTGCAGCGCCGCCTACTGGCGACCGAGCTTCGTTTCCAACACCCGCCTGGCCTTCGGCACCGGCCAGCCGAGCAGCCTGGGCGAGAGCGGCCTGTACCTGAAAGACCTGGCCAGCGGCGCGCTCTCGCTGGTGCTCGACAACGCTGACGGCGGCAGCGATGCGGTGCTGTCCGGCAACGCCGGCAAGGTCGCCTTCACGCGCCTCTACAGCGGCTTCGAAGCGCGGGTGTTCGTGCGCGACCGCTCGACCGGCCAGGAGACGCTGGTGAGCGCCAGCAGCAGCGGCGTGGCCAGCGGCGGCAACGCGGGCGGGCCGGTGATCGCGCGTGACGGCAGCCGGGCGGCGTTCGGCTCCAACGCGCGCAACCTGGTCTCGCCGCGCCCGCCGGCCAACGTCTACCAGGTCTATGCCAAGACCCTCGCCGGCACCGGGGCCGCAGCGCAGTAGGCGCGCGGGCCGGGCGGCGAACGACGGCACCGGGCGCCGCCGTCACACCGTTTCGCCGGGCGTCTGACCGGCCGTCGGCGCAGGGCGAAACATGGTGCGGCTGGCATCGTCGGTGCCCAGCGATGAAGGCGTCAGCACCACCAGGGTCATCGCACCCGCCAGCCGAATGCGGTCGCCCGGGGCGATGTCCACGTCCTGCCCTTTCGGGGCGGGCCGGGCGTTGACCTCGGTCGCGGTGTCCGACAGGCAGCGCAGGCACAGGCCATCGACACCACGGCGCAACTCAAAGTGCCAGCGGCTGATGTGGCGCACCAGTCGCGGGTCCGGGTGCGTGAGCACCACGTCGTTGGCGAGCAGGCCTTCGTGCTCCCGCAAGCGGCCGAAGGTGATGATGTCGAGCAGCGGCAGGTCGATCACCTCGCCGGTCTCTTCGATCCGCAACTGGGTCGGGAACTGGCTGCTGTCGCGCCAATCGAGAGCCAGAACGTCGATCGGGTTGCCTACGCCCTTGAGCGTCACGGCGCCCAGGGCGCGGCACTGCATGCGCTCGGCAGACCCGAGTTGCTGAAAGACCTCGCGAGTCAACCGAACTTCGCCCACCACGGCTGAGCCGGCAACGCGCGCGCACAGGTTGACAGCATCGCCGCTGACGGCCACGCCGTCGGTCAGCACCGGCCCCCAGTGCAGCCCCATCCGCAACTGAAGCTGGTGCGCCCGGGCCCGCGAGAGGTTGGCGTGGGAGACCAGCCGCTGAACCGCTACCACTCCGCGAAGCGCCGATTCGGCATCGGCAAATACGAGGAAGGCGCCGTCGCCTGCGGTGTCGACAATCCGGCCCTGCACCGGGCCCATGCCCTGCTCCAGCAGGTCGAAGTGCAGTTGCTGCAGCTGGCGCCCGGCGGCGTCGCCGAAACGCGCGCAATAGGGCGTGGAGCCGACGATATCGGAAAAGACCAACAGCATCCGGCGCTCGAAACGCCGCGTCAACTCGTGTTGCAGCAAGCTCTGCAGGCGCACGATTTCCGT
The DNA here is from genome assembly GCA_031417295.1 of bacterium. Classification (GTDB taxonomy): domain Bacteria; phylum Pseudomonadota; class Gammaproteobacteria; order Burkholderiales; family Burkholderiaceae_C; genus CAIKUF01. The sequence goes on from JANOVJ010000701.1 coordinate 4,171, forward strand.
CATGCTCAACTGGCCCAGTTGGTTGAGCTGGCCGAGATCTGGGGTTCGACTGTCAGTCATGGATCTCGATTCGCTGGCTGCAAGGGCCAGGGGCGACGGGTTGCCGAAGTCACGCATGATCGCACTGGCCGGCCGATGCGAGGCGCACCGCCGGCAAGTTGTAAAACCCGAAGTTCCGCCCCTCGATGGCTCGCGCGGAGCGCTTGGGAACGAGGCGCGGTCCTATACTTCCATCAGCCCTTCGGGCGGCGCTGGAACCCATGGGCCTTCGACTCAGATTCAACCTCGTGATGCTGCTGGTCTTCGCCGTCGGCATGGGGCTGTCGGCATGGGTCTCGCACCGCCTGCTCGACGCCAACGCCAAGCAGGAAACACTGCGCAGCGCCGGGCTGATGATGGAGTCGGCGCTTTCGGTGCGCGGCTACACCGTCAAGCAGGTGAAGCCGCTGCTTGCGCCCCAGCTGAGCGAGACCTTCCTGCCGCAAACCGTGCCGGCCTACGCGGCCACCGAGATTTTTGGGGCCTTGCGCGTCAAGTACCCCGACTTCAGCTACAAGGAAGCGGCATTGAACCCCACCAACCCGCGCGACCGCGCGGTCGAATGGGAAAGCGACCTGATCCAGAAGTTCCGCGCCGACCCGGCCGTCACCGAGCTGACGGGGGAACGCGAAACGCTCACCGGCCGCATGCTCTATCTGGCGCGCCCGATCACCATCACCGACGCCGCGTGCCTGCAGTGCCACAGTGTCCCGGCAGCGGCGCCGGCCTCGATGACCCGGATCTACGGCCCCAACAACGGCTTCGGCTGGCAGCACAACGAGACCATCGGCGCACAGGTGGTCTCGGTGCCGATGTCGGTACCGCTGGCCCATGCGCAGCGCACATTCAATACCTTCATGCTGTCGCTCGGAGGCATCTTCGTTGCGGTTTTCGTGGTGCTCAACCTGATGCTCACGTGGCTGATCATCGGGCCGATCTCGCGCCTGTCGACGGTGGCCGACCGGGTGTCGACCGGCGATTTCAACGAGGCTGAGTTCCCGACCGGCAGCGGTGACGAGATCGGCAGGCTCGCGGCCTCGTTCAACCGCATGCGGCGCAGCCTGCAAAAAGCCATCAAGCTGATCGACGCCTGAATGATGGCGCCCCCACGTCGCTTCGCTCCTGCCCCCCAAGGGGGCGCAGGCCCGCTCGGGGCGGCCCGGCGCTGGGCCTGAATCCCAGTCGCCCCACCATGACCCACCCCGCCCGCATCGGCAAGTACGACATCCGGCGCGCGCTCGGTGCCGGTGCCATGGGCACGGTCTATGAGGGCTTTGACCCGGTGATCGAACGCCGCGTCGCGATCAAGACCATCGGCACGGGTTACCTGGCCGCGGGCCAGGCGGCGGCGGCCAGCCGCTTCAAGCGCGAAGCGCAGGCTGCCGGGCGGCTGCAGCACCCGAGCATCGTCGCGGTCTACGAGTACGGCGAAGACACGGCCCACGCGTACATCGTGATGGAGTTCGTTGAAGGCCAGGACCTGCGTCAGTTCCTGAATGCAAGGCGCCGGGTCGACCTGCTCGAAACCTACGGGCTGATGCGGCAATTGCTGATTGCGCTCGACTATTCGCACGAACAGGGTGTGGTGCATCGCGACATCAAGCCCGCCAACCTGATGATCGTCGGCCGGCTGCGGCTGAAGGTCACCGACTTCGGCATCGCGCGCATCGAGAACTCGTCGATGACGCAAGCCGGCACGGTATTCGGTACACCCACCCACATGGCGCCGGAGCAGCTGAAGGGGCTGCCGGCCGACGGCCGTGCCGACCTCTGGTCGGCCGGCGTGATCCTGTACGAAATGCTGTGCGGGCAATCGCCCTTCAGCGCCGACACGCCGCTGGCCGTGATGCACCACGTGCTGTACTCCGAGCCCGCACTGCCATCGGCGATCGACCCGCGGGTCGGGCCCGCCTATGACGCCGTGGTGGCGCGTGCGCTGGCCAAGCACCCTGACGACCGCTTCCAGACCGCCCGGCAGTTCCAGGCCGCGTTGATGACGGCCTACCGCGGCGGGCCGGCGGCCGAAGCCGTGCCGCCTTCGAAGCCGGATCCCGAGCGCACGCTGTCGCCGGAACAAACCAGCCGTTACGAACGTACCGGCACGGTGGGCGCGCGCCGCGAGCGTGGCCCGCTGTCGAAGACCTTGCCGCCGCACACCCTGGTCGAGATCGAGGCGTCACTCACGCGGGCGATCGGGCCGCTCGCCAAGCAACTCGTGCGCAAGGCGGCCAGCGAGGCCCACAGCGTCGACGCATTCTTTGCCGTGCTGTCGGACAACCTGCCCTCGGGCAGCGAGCGCGATGCGTTTCTGGCGCGCGTGCGCCAGCTCGACGTGGGCGACTCGTTGGCGCGCGAACCGCTGGCCGAGCCATCCGGGCCACCGCTCGCGCCGGCCCTCGCCGCGGTGTTCGATGCCGCCTTGTTGCTGCGCTGCGAGAAGCAACTTGCGCAGCATGTGGGCCCGCTGGCACGGATACTGATCAAGCGTGCCGCCAACGACTCGGGCAACGTGGCCGAGCTGATGCACAAGCTCGCCGAACAGATCGACAGCGAGCCGGAGCGCGTGGCGTTTCTCGACGCGCTGCGCTGAAGGGCCGTGGGCCGCTTTGCGTCGGCCCTGGAAAGCCCGAACTGCCGGCGCCGTCAGTTGACGTTCTGCAGGATCGCCCGCTGGTAGAGCGAGCGCAGGATGGCTTCTTCCCAGCCGAAGAAGGCCGAGTAGCTGCCGAGGTAGTTGTTCGGGTCGTCGCCGAGGCCGCCGATCAGGTAGACCATGCCGTTCTTGGCCACCGGGTCGAAGATCATCCCCGACAGCAGGCCGTAGGCCTCGCCCAGATGGCCCGCGCCCTTGAAGCCGCCGGCCGCCGAGCCGACGCGGTCGCCCGACGCTGCCGAGCCGCCGCGGTCGGTGAAGATCTGCAGCCCCAGGCCCCATTGGTAGAACAGCCCGTAGTAGGTGTCGCCGTTGGGCGCGGCGGGGGTCTCGTTGTAGGTCCACTGCGGCGTCGTCATCAACGCCACCGTGGCCGGCGCGAGGATGACCACGCCGTTGAAGCTGCCCTGGTTCATCAGCATCTGCATCACGCTGCCCAGGCCGCGCGCGCTCAGGCGCAGGCTGCCCTGCGGGCCGAAGATGCCGGCGTTGGAGCCGACGACATAGGCGTCGATGTTGGTGATGGCCGTCGGCGCCACACCGCTGCGGTCGGGCCCCTGGGCGAACCAGGCGCCGCTCGCGTTCCAGGTGCCGCCGCCGTCCGCGCTTTTGCGGTACAGCGTGGCCAGGTTCGTGGCCTCGGCCGGCGCCAGGTTCGCCGCCGGGTAGAAGCCGCCCTTGAGGCCCAGCGGGTCGAGCACCGCTTGCTTGATGTAGAGGTCAAACCGCTGCTGGCTCACCTGCTCGGCGATCGTCGCGAGCACGATGAAGTTGACGTTGGCGTAGGTGAAGAAACCGGCCCCGGCCGCCTCGCCGGCCTCGCTCGTCCAGTACAGCGGTGCGCCGCCCGGGGCGTCGGTCTGCGCCAGCATCGTGGCCAGGCCGAAGCCGACCGAGACGCCGATCGCGTCCTGCGGATCGCGCATCGACGCGGTGTGGCTCAAGAGCATGCGCGGGGTGATCGCGGCGCCGGGGAAGGCCGGGTTCCTGAGCACGAAGCCGAGGTAGGTGCCGACATCGGCGTCGAGGTCCACGAGGCCCTGTTCGACGAGCTTCATGAAGCCGATCGAGGTCACCGTCTTGGAGATCGATGCGATCCGGTACAGCGTGTCGGCGTCGGCCGGCAGCGCGTTCTCGACGCTGCGCTGGCCGAAGTAGCCGTCATAGACCACGGCGTTGTTGCGAATGGCCAGCACGGCGAGGCTGGACAGCGGATGCGCCGGGTTGGCGACCTCGGCGTTCAACTCGGCGTCGAGTTTGGTCTTTGCAGCCTCGGGAAGCAGGCTGTCATCGCTTCCGCCAGAGCGACGTTTCACGTCGTCTCACGGCATCCCGCCAATCCCTCTGTAACCCGCATGAATGCTGGATTTCAGCCGAATTCATTGCGTCCGCGCGTTTCACGGCGTACGATTTCATCGCACCAAAATTGATGGGTACGGTGATGGGTACGGAAAACGGCGGAGGCTTTCAGTGGGACGCAAGGCCAAAGAGCTGGGACCGCTTGCAGTAAGCCGGCTGGCATCGCCCGGCCTTCACTTCGTCGGTGGCGTCGCCGGCCTGGCGCTTCAGGTCAACCAGCGCAGCGCTCGCAGTTGGGTTCTTCGTGTTCAGGTCGGCGACAAGCGCCGCGACATGGGTCTGGGTGGGTTCCCGGATGTTTCGCTTGCCGGCGCTCGAGAAGCCGCGCGCGAGGCACGCGCCAAGGTCCGGGACGGCATCGATCCCGTCGCCAACTCCCGTGCGCTGCGCAGCGCGATGAAAGCCGATCAGGCTCAGGCAAAGACTTTCAAGTTCTGCGCGCTCGCGTACATCGACACCCACGAGGCCGGTTGGCGCAACGCGAAACACGCGCAGCGGTGGCGCAATACGCTCGACACCTACGCCTGCCCCCTCATCGGCGACTTGCTGGTGCGTGACATCGGACTGCCGCAGGTGCTGGCCGTGCTCGAACCGATCTGGACGAAGAAGACGGAGACCGCTTCACGCCTGCGTGGCCGCCTCGAATCAGTCCTGGACTGGGCCGCGACCCGCGGTTACCGCGCGGGCCTGAACCCTGCCCGCTGGAAGGGCCACCTCGATACTGTGCTGCCGGCGGCGCGCTCCGTAGCGAATGCGGGCCATCACAGTGCGCTGCCCGTCGGTGAGATTGGGGCGTTCATGAAGACTCTGCGCAGCCAGGCCGGCATGAGTGCGCAGGCGCTCGAATTCACGATCCTCACCGCCGCGCGTTCCGGCGAGGTACGCGGCGCACGCTGGACCGAAATCGACGTTGACGCCGCGACGTGGGCCGTACCCGGCGAACGCATGAAGGCCGGCAAGGAACACCGCGTGCCGTTGTCAGATGCAGCGCTGGCCCTCCTCGACACCCTGCCCCACGAAGACCGCAATGCACTAGTGTTCGCGTCGCCCCGTGGCGGCATGTTGTCGGACATGAGCCTGACCGCCGTGCTGCGCCGGATGAAAGTCGACGCCGTGCCGCATGGCTTTCGCTCCAGCTTCCGGGACTGGTGCGCCGAGCGCACGAACTATCCCCGCGAAGTGGCCGAAATGGCCCTGGCACACGCCATCGGCGACAAGGTGGAGGCGGCGTATCGGCGAGGCGATCTGTTCGAGAAGCGGCGCCGGCTGATGAAGGACTGGGCCGCGTTGTGCGCGAATCCCGAAGTCAGGAAGGGCCGCATGATCTCGATGAACGCTGCGCGCCACTGATGGTATCTTTTAGAGTACCATTGTGATTG
>JANOVJ010000702.1:0-3145 GCA_031417295.1 bacterium
AGGAGCAGTTCATGCCCAAAATGAAGACCAAGAGCGGCTCCAAGAAGCGCTTTCGCGTTAGTCCGTGGGGCACCGTCAAGCGGGGCCAGGCGTTCAAGCGCCACATCCTGACCAAGAAGTCCACCAAGAACAAGCGCCACCTGCGTGGCACTGCGGCGGTGCACGAGACCGACATGGGACGTATGGCGCAAATGCTGCCCTACGCGGGCCTGTGAACGTCATCAACGGTTGAAGGAGAAAAAACATGCCTCGCGTCAAACGTGGTGTAACGGCTCGCGCCCGCCACAAGAAAGTTCTCGCCCTCGCCAAGGGTTACCGCGGTCGCCGCAAAAACGTATTCCGTATTGCCAAGCAAGCGGTGATGCGCGCCGGCCAGTACGCCTACCGTGACCGCCGCACCAAGAAGCGCGTGTTCCGCAACCTGTGGATCGCACGTATCAATGCAGCGTCGCGCGGCCTCGGCCTGACGTACAGCAAGTTCATGGCCGGCCTGAAGAAGGCGCAGATCGAGATCGACCGCAAGGTCCTTGCCGACATGGCCGTGCACGACCCGGCTGCCTTTGGCAGCATCGTCGAAAAGGCGCGCGCCCAACTCGCTTGAATGCTGTGCAAATGCCCGGCCGGTGACGGCCTGGCGACACTGCCAGTCCCCTGATCGGCTTCATGCCGAACCAGGGCAAGCACCCCAAGGCCGCCGTTGAAAGCGGCCTTCTTTTTTTTGCCCGTTCGATCCCTGCTGCGACGACCCTGCGATGAACGATCTGGATGACCTTGTGACTGCGGCGCAAGCCGACTTCGCCCAAGCCGCGACGCCAGCGGACCTCGAGAACGCGAAGGCGCGCTTCCTCGGCAAGGCGGGCCGGTTGACCGAACTGCTCAAGGGTCTGGCCGCGTTGGCGGCCGACGAGAAGAAGACCCGCGGCGCTGCGATCAACGCGACCAAGCAGCGTGTCGAAGCGGCGCTGAATGCGCGCCGCCAGTCGCTGGCCGACGCCGAACTCGACCGCCAGTTGCACGCCGAAGCGCTCGACGTGAGCCTGCCCGGCCGCCAGCGCGGCAGCGGCGCACTGCACCCGGTGTCGCGTGCGATCGAACGCATCGAAGCGATCTTCGGCTCGATGGGTTTCGATGTCGCCGAAGGCCCGGAAATCGAGACCGACTGGTTCAGCTTCACCGCGCTGAACAACCCTGAGAACCACCCTGCGCGCTCGATGCAGGACACCTTCTACGTCGACATGAAAGACGCCGAAGGCCGCTGGCTCAACCTGCGCCCGCACACCTCGCCGATGCAGGTGCGCTACGCCCGCGCCCATGCGAAGAAGTACGCCGGCCGCGACCCCATGCCTGAGATCCGCGTCATCGCGCCGGGCCGCACCTACCGCATCGACAGCGACGCCACGCACTCGCCGATGTTCCACCAGTGCGAAGGGCTGTGGATCGGCGAGAACGTGAGCTTCAAGGACTTGAAGTTCGTGTTCCGCGACTTCTGCCGCCGCTTCTTCGAGACCGACGATTTGACCTTGCGGTTTCGCCCGTCGTTTTTTCCGTTCACCGAGCCGAGCGCCGAAATAGACATCGCCTTTGCCAGCGGCCCGCTGAAGGGCCAATGGCTCGAAGTGGCCGGCTCGGGCCAAGTGCACCCGAACGTGGTGCGCAACTTCGGCCTCGACCCCGAGCGCTACATCGGCTTCGCCTTCGGCATGGGCCCGGACCGGCTGGCGATGCTCCGCTATGGCATGAGCGACTTGCGCCTGCTGTTCGAAAACGACCTGCGCCTGTTGGCGCAGTTCAAGTGATCCCGCGCGAGGCCTGACGAGATGCAGTTCCCCGAATCCTGGTTGCGCGAGTTTTGCGATCCACCCATCAGCACCGCCGCACTGGCCGAGTTGCTCACGATGTCTGGCATGGAGGTCGAGTCGGCCCGGCCGGCCGCGCCGCCGTTTGCCGGCGTGGTGGTGGGCAAGGTGCTGTCCGTCGAACGCCACCCGAATGCCGACCGTTTGAACGTCTGTCAAGTCGACGCGGGCGGCGATGCGGCGCTCAGCATCGTTTGCGGCGCACCGAACGTGCGGCCCGGCATCAAGGTGCCGTGCGCCATGGTCGGCGCCGAGTTGCCCGCTGCGGATGACGACAAAGCGGATGGCAAGCCGTTCCTGATCAAGCTCGGCCAGATTCGCGGCGTCGAGAGCCAGGGCATGCTGTGCTCGGCCCGCGAGCTGAAGCTGTCGGAAGATCACGGCGGGCTGCTGGTGCTCGACGACGCGGCCGAAATCGGGCAAGACATTCGCGCTCACCTCAAGCTCGACGACACGCTGTTCACGCTCAAGCTCACGCCGAACCTCGGCCACTGCCTGAGCGTCTACGGCATCGCCCGCGAGGTGGCGGCGTTGACCGGTGCGCCGCTCCGGCAGCCCGCCTTCCCGCCGGTGGCACCTGCCCACGCCGATGTGCTGCCGGTGGCCATCGAGGCGCCCGATTTGTGCGGCCGCTTCTCCGGCCGCATCGTCCGTAATGTCGACCCGAAAGCCAAGACGCCCGCCTGGATGGTCGACCGCCTCGCCCGCTGCGGCCAGCGCTCGGTGACGGCGCTGGTCGACATCTCGAACTACGTGATGTTCGAGTTCGGCCGGCCGTCGCACATCTTCGATCTGGCCAAGATCCATCGGGGCCTGACGGTCCGCTGGGCGCGCGCGGGCGAGTCGCTCAAGCTGCTCAATGGCAGCACGATCGAGCTCGACGCCAAGGTTGGCGTGATCGCCGACGACGCAGCCGTCGAGTCGCTCGCAGGCATCATGGGCGGCGATGCGACGGCGGTGTCCGACGAGACCCGCGACGTGTACGTCGAAGCCGCCTTCTGGTGGCCCGAAGCCGTGGCCGGCCGCTCGCGCCGCTACAACTTCACCACCGATGCCGGGCATCGCTTCGAGCGCGGCGTGGACCCTGCGCTGACGGTTGAGCACATCGAGCGCATCACCCAACTCGTGATCGACATCTGCGGCGGCGAGGCCGGCGCCATCGACGACCGGATCGTGAACCTGCCGCAGCGCCCGCCGGTGAGCTTGCGCGTGGCGCGCGCGGCCAAGGTGATCGGCATGCCGTTGACGCAGGGCCAGTGCGAAGGCGTGATGACGCGGCTCGGGCTGGC
>JANOVJ010000703.1:0-2828 GCA_031417295.1 bacterium
CAGGCCGTAGCTGATCAAGAGCGGCAGGCCGAGCGCGATCTGGTAGCCGGTGAAAGCGTGGGCGGCCATGCCGGCAAAGGGCAGCAGCGGGTACACGACCGAGAGCGCCCACCAGGCGCGTTTGCGGTCGCGGTATGAGACACGTTGGCCGCTGCCGTCGAGTGCCTGGTAAGTCGATGCCATGGCTGGGTTCCGTGCGTTGCTGCGCTTGCTTTGTACTACAGCCAGCCCGAGCAGCCAGGCGCGCCGCAGCGGCAGGCCAGGCGGCCTTGATGGTGCGTCGGGCCGTAGTTCACGGTGATCTCGGCGCCGGGTTCGATCCCGCACAACGCATAGAACTCGACCCGGCCCTGGCGGATCGACAGCCTAGCGTTCGGCGCGCAGGAATGGTTGGTGTATCGCATCGGGTCGTTCGAGCGGCTGAAGTCGATCGCCCGCTCGGGCGAGGTCTCGACCATCATCACCCGCTCATGCCGCGTCGCGCGGATGCGCGCCTCGGTCACGCTGATCGATTCGCCGCGGATTTCGCCGATCTTCTTCCAGCGTGGAATCGGCTCGGCGGCGTAAACGCCCTGGCCGTCGATGTTGCTGGCGCGTACCTCGACGTCGAACTTTTGGTAGGCCGGGCGCATGGTTGGCTCGATGGTCAATGATTGGTGGGCTGCTTCGCCGTCGCCGCAGTTGGCGCTTTTTTCGCGCTCAGTGCCGCACGGATAGGTTCAGTTTTTTGCGCGTCGGTAGGGGCAGCAAAGGCACGCCCGGACAGGCCACTCCGCTTCATCGCTGGCGGTCGGCGCGTTGCGCCGACTTCCCTCAAATGCTCAGGCTCGTGGCCCGTCGCCGAACTCACTGCGCTCACTGCGTTCGCTGCGTTCAAACATCCGCGACGAGTCAGTTTACGAATCGCGCTGCGCGCGAGGCCACGAGCCTTCCGCTTCTCGGCGCCATCGAGGCGCTGCGTGGCCTGTCCGGGCGCGCCTTTGCAAAGCGGCGCGTGTTTTCGTCGACCAGAAAACCCACGGTCGAGCGCGGCGGGCAGTGCCCGCTGGGGGCGATCTGTGGGGCGGCGAGGAGCGGAGCCCTGATGTCGGCGCGCGCAGCGCGCTTCGTGGTCTGACTCATCGCGGATGTTTGAACGCAGCGAACGCAGTGAGCGAAGTGAGTTCGGCGATGCGACATCAGGGCGAGCACCACAGCGCAGTCGGAGCGAAGCGGAGACCGCCCCAGTGTGAGCCCCCAGCGGGCACCGCCTGCCGCGCGGCGCGGAAGCCAGGAGAAAGGGGACGACCGATGCAACCGCGAGCGCAGGGGACCGCAGCAACTTGCCATCAGCGAACCCAGCACTCATCCGACCAGCGAAAACGAACATGCTATCCAAGCATCCCCGTCTGCCCACCCAGCGCCGGCAACTCGACCAACGGCTGCGGCTTCCAGCCCTTCTTGCGCTGCTCGGCGACCACGTTGGTGTAGATGCCGCCGCGCACGTACCACTTCGCGGTGATGCGGATAAAGCGCGGGTCGGCCGCGCGCACGATGGCGTCGACGATGTCGTTGGTCACCTTCTCGTGGAACGCGCCCTCGTTGCGAAAGCTCCAGAAGTACATCTTCAGGCTCTTCAGTTCGACGCACAGCTTGTCGGCCACCATGTCGATCGTGAAGTGCGCGAAATCGGGCTGGCCCGTCAGCGGGCAGAGGCAGGTGAACTCAGGCAACTGAAACTGGATGACGTAGTCGCGCCCCGGGGCCGGGTTGGGGAACACATGCAGTTCCTTGCTCGGTGCGGTGGGCGGGTTGGGCGGCATCGGGCGCTGTTTCGGCGGCGCACTTTTGGCGGTTCGGAGGGCGGTTCGGGCGGCGGCTGGTCTGGCCATGGCGGTCGGGGTTTGAAGGGGCTGTGAGCGGGGTCGCGATGGTATCATCCAGCCCGCCGAAGCGCCCCGTGCAAGGCGGGTTTTCTCATATGAATCAACGACTTGGGCCCACGCGGCACCAGGCCCGAACCGCCTCTCCATGCGCCTGAACTCGATCAAGCTCTCCGGCTTCAAGTCGTTCGCCGAACCGACCCACTTCCAATTGCCCGGCCAGCTCGTCGGCGTGGTCGGCCCGAACGGTTGCGGCAAGTCCAACATCATGGACGCGGTGCGCTGGGTGCTCGGCGAAAGCAAGGCCAGCGAGCTGCGCGGCGAGTCGATGCAGGACGTGATCTTCAACGGCTCGGGCCTGCGCAAGCCGGCCGGCCGCGCCAGCGTCGAGCTCGTCTTCAGCAACGAAGACGCGCGCGCCGGCGGGCAGTGGAACCAGTTCGCCGAGATCGCCGTCAAGCGTGTGCTCACGCGCGACGGCACGAGCAGCTACTACATCAACAACCAGCCGGTGCGCCGCCGCGACGTGCAGGACGTGTTCCTCGGCACCGGCCTCGGCCCGCGCGCCTACGCCATCATCGGCCAGGGCACGATCAGCCGCATCATCGAAAGCAAGCCCGAGGAACTGCGCATGTTCCTGGAGGAAGCGGCCGGCGTCTCGAAGTACAAGGAGCGCCGCCGCGAGACCGAGAACCGGCTCAAGGACACGCGCGAGAACATGACGCGGGTCGAAGACATCCTGCGTGAGCTGAACGCGAATCTCGCCAAGCTGGAATCTCAGGCCGAGGTGGCGTCGCAGTACCGCGGGCTTCAGGAGCAGGGCGGGCTGAAGCTGCACCAACTCTGGTTCCTGAAGCACCGCGATGCGGCGAGCGAGGAAGCGCGCGTCAAGCGCGAGGTGCTGGCCGCCACCAACGCGCTCGAAGCGCGGCTGGCCGAGTTGCGCCATGTCGAGGCGGAGCTGGA
>JANOVJ010000704.1:0-2337 GCA_031417295.1 bacterium
TTGCACTGGCCGCCATCTTCACAGTCTCCAAAGAACCTGCACCGCCCAGCCGGCACAGCCGACCAGCCAGACGATGGTTGCTACCTGTATGAGCAGCCGCATGCCGACCGGCTTCACGTAGTCCATCAGGATGTCGCGCACGCCGACCCAGGCGTGGAACGCAAGGCTCAAGATCACGACGAAGGTCAGCACCTTCATCCACTGCGCGGCAAAGATGCCGGCCCAGCGGTCGTAGCCGAGCTCGCCGGGCAGCAGCAGTTGCACCAGCACCAGCAGCGTGAACAGCGCCATCAGCAGCGCCGTGACGCGCTGGGCCAGCCAGTCGCGCAGGCCGTAGTGGGCGCCGACCACGAGGCGCTTGGCGCCAAAGTTCTGGGTCATGGGAAGAGGGTCTCCAGCCAGGTTCGGGACGGTTCGAGGTTGCCTGCGGCGCCAGCGCCAGCGCTCAATAGAGGCCGAACAGCTTGGCGCCCAGCAGCAGGGTGAGGAACCCGCTCACGCCGAGCGTGAAGACCGCCGACTGGCGCCCGAATTCCTTGCTGACACTGTGCGTCGCGTCCATCCACAAATGGCGCAGGCCGGCGATGGCGTGGTGCAGGTAGGCCCAGATCAGCGCCAGCACCGCCAGCTTGACCAGCCACGCCGGGACGAAGCCGATGCCGGCCACGAAGGCACTGGTGAAGCGGCTGTAGGAAATTTCGGACGTCACGCTGGTGTCGAACATCCAGATGATGAACGGCAGCAGCGCGAACAGAATGATTCCGCTGACCCGGTGGAGGATCGACACCACCCCCGCCAACGGCAGGCGGTACTGCAGCGCATCGATCAGCCGCATCGGTCCCGGTCTTGCTTTTGCAGTGTCTGCCATACCCAACCTTGTTCTTTGTGAGAGGGAAACCGAGACCCAGCAAAAAGATTTTATTGCAATGCAGCAGTGTCGCACGCCGGGTCTGGATTGCCCGCGTTGCAAGCTTCAGTTCAGCTCATTGCGATAGAAGTGCGCGGTCGTGTCGTACAAGCCCCGGCGCAGTTCCACCGGCCGGTCGCCATAGGTGAACGACAGCCGCTCGACGCTCAGCAGCGGCGCGCCCAGCGGCAGGGTCAGCAGGGCAGCGGCGTCGGCATCGGCGGCCACGGCGCGCAGCTTTTCCTCGGCCCGGATCATGCGCACGCCGAACTCGGACTCGAACAGGCCGTACATCGGGCCCTTGTAGTCGGCCAGCCGCTCGGCCGTCAGGCCCTTGAAGGCCGGGCCGGGGAGCCAGATGTCGTCGAGCACCACCGGCTTGCCGCGAAACGACAGCACCCGGCGCACCTGCACCGCCGCGTCGCCCGCCTTCAGAGCCAGCGCGCGTGCCACTTCGGCCGGGGCACGCAGGCGGCGGCAGTCGATGAAGCGGCGCGCCATGCCGCCGACCTCGCCGTCGTCGGGCATCAGGCGCAGGAAGCGGAACTGCACCTGTTCTTCAGTGTGGGTGGCGACGAAGGTGCCCTTGCCCTGGCGCCGCACCAGCAGGTTCTCGTCGGCCAGCGCGTCGATGGCCTTGCGCACCGTTCCCTGGCTGACCTTGAAGCGCCCCGCCAGCTCGACCTCGCTCGGGATCACCTCGCCCGGCCGCCACTCGCCGCCTTGCAGGCTGCGCGTGAGCAGGGCCTTGATCTGGCGGTACAGCGGGCTGAAGGCGGGCCCGGGCTCGCCCGGCCTGTCGGCGGCGCCCGGGGTGGCGGGGGCGAAGGTTGTCGGTGCGGCCATCGGCGCGATTGCAGCACAGGGCCGCTGCGGCGTCCAGCGCAAAGCGCTGAAATATGTTTTATATAAGACATAAGACTTGTCGGATTTCTCGCCGAACCGGCCGGCGGTTGGCTACACTCCGCAGATGCGGCTCGCCAGTGCGACGGTGCCGCTCACCCCACGCTCGCCCCACCCTCGCCCTGCCTCGCCCCATCCCGACTTCCCCCGGAGCCTCCCCATGAGCAAGACCCCCGTACGCGTGGCCGTCACCGGCGCCGCAGGCCAGATCGGTTACGCCATCCTGTTCCGCATCGCCTCGGGCGAAATGCTCGGCAAAGACCAGCCCGTGATCCTCAGTCTGCTCGAAGTGCCGCTCGAAAAGCCGCAGCAGGCGCTGCAGGGCGTGATGATGGAGTTGCAGGACTGCGCCTTCCCGCTGCTGGCCGGCATGGAAGCCCACGGCGACCCGATGACCGCGTTCAAGGACGCCGACTACGCGCTGCTGATCGGCTCGCGCCCGCGCGGCCCGGGCATGGAGCGGGCCGAACTGCTCGCTGTCAACGCGCAGATCTTCACCGCCCAGGGCAAGGCGCTGAACGCCGTCG
>JANOVJ010000705.1:0-8842 GCA_031417295.1 bacterium
GCCAAGCGCGACCGTACCGACGCCGACGTGCAGAACCTGCTCGGCTACAGCCTGCGCAATGCGGGCCAGCTCGACAAGGCCTTCGTCGCCTACAAGGAAGCGCTGCGGCTGGACCCGAAGCACAAGGGTGCGCACGAATACATCGGCGTCGCCTACCTGCTGGCCAAGCAGCCGGCCAAGGCGCAGGAGCACCTGGTCGCACTGAAGGGAATCTGCGGCGACAACTGCGAGGAAACGCAGGACCTTTCGAAGGCGATTGCAGCCTACAAGCCCTGACTGACAGCCTCTAGCGCTTTGCGCTCGAGGCTACCCGCGGATTGAAATCACTCGGCTTCCAAACCCCGGCCGAGATGTTCAGCCAGACCGTTGCGGCTTGCGGGGGTCTCCCCTGCCAGGCTCGCGTCGGCGGAAACGGCAAGGTGATCAGCAACAGGAAATCCGGCAACAGCGGGCACCCACGGGCAGGCGCCTGTCGAGGCGAACCGCCGGTCATGGGCGCCGCCCTTGCCGGCACCCGCGCGCGCTGGCGGCAGCCAGCGGCAGCACGAGGCCGCGCATGGTCTCGCCTGCGGGCCACGGCCGGGTTCGATGCTACGCCCCGACCGTGGGCGCAAGTTCACTTGCGGGCCTGGAAGTTGTACTCGCCGAGGTTGCCGCCGAAGAACACGTCCACCGAGCTGTACATGCCGCCCATGCGGAGCACGGTGCCGGTGTCGGACAGCTGGCCGGTCCAGGCCTGAATGGTCGTGTTGTTGCTCAGCTTGCGCACGAAGTGAATGCGGCCGCTGCCCGGACAGTAGAAGCCCTGGACCGCGTCGCCGTAGATCGTGCCAATGATCGCCGGGCACTTGCCCGTGCCGGGCGCCCCCTGCGAGGTGATGCTCAGCGTGCCGTTGGACCGGTTGCCCGTGACCGCCCAGTTGCCCTCCACCGACTCAGGGTAGCTGTCGGCATGGGCAAGCGGAGCCGCGAACGCAGTGATCGCGGCGACGGCGAGGGCGAGGTTCAGCTTCTTCATGATGCACTCCAATACAGTCAAAAGTCACAGCCGCGAACGTGGTCCGAGCGCCTCGTGCGGCTTCGAGGCGAGGCGCTCGGTTTGGGAAACGGCGTGGCGGCGGCTACGCGCTGCGACCGACGGTGTCGATCCGCTCGGCCACCTCAGTTGCATGCGCGCGCACGGCAGGGCGCCGCGTTCACTCGGGCCGGCCGCCCGGCCCATGGCGATCCGGCCGCGGGGCATCGCGTGCACCCAGGCCCACTTGGCGCGGTGGCCGCCGCGCCGGGCGTGTCCCAGCATCGGGTCGACGTCGGCCAGCGCAGAGACGAGTTCGTCGCCTGCGTTCGATGACGGCAGGGCGGCCGTCGCGGCGGCTGCCTGCTCGACAGGTGCGTCGTCGGTCGCGCCGCCGCACCCGGCCGCCAACAGGCCAAGGGCCACAAGGCAGATGCGTTGAACAAGGCGCATCCGCTGCAGGCCCGCAAGGCAAACTGCGGCAGAAAACTTCCCGAACGCTCTCATGTGGGTGGCTCCCGCGGCCCCCAGTCGGGCCTCGGAAGCCACGGTACGGGGCGGAGCGTCACGCAAGCGTCACGCCGAGCGACGCTGACGCACCGGGGTGGCGTCCCAGGGCAGCCTCCCATTCGAAGGGGTTCCGCGCGCAGCGCGGGTTCGATTGCGCCAAGGCGCAGCGGTGTGCAGGCCAGTGCTTGTCGGCCCGGCACGGCGGCGGACCGCTCGTGCCAAGGCCGGCGCCGGTCGTTCAGCGGTCTGTGGCGGCAGCCCGCGAAGGCCGAGGGTCGAAAACGACCCCGCGTTCGGACTCCACGAATGACTCCTCACAGTGCCTCGCGCCCCTTTGCACGGCGCTGCGTCAGCGGCACTCCCTTGGCCGCAAACGCGTCGTCACGTCTCAGCCCGGCCGCAACCTGAACGCCGGCACCGGGCGGGCAAAGCCCTTCAAGCTCAAATCGCCGGCCGCCTCGGCCTGGAACGCGCCGTCCAGCGCGCCCATCACCCGTTGCGAGAGCAGCGTCTCGCCACCCTTCGCTTCGCCACACAGGCGCGCCGCGAGGTTGGTCACGGTACCGATCGCGCCGTAGTCGATCCGGCCCTCAAAGCCGATGCCGCCGATGGTGGCAAAGCCCTGCGCGATGCCTGCGCCCATCATCAGGTCGTAGCCGCGCTTCTTCCAGCCTGCGGCCAGTGCGGCCATCTCGCGCTGCATCTCGATCGCCATCCGCACCGCCCGCGGCGCGGGGTCGGCCATGGGCAGCGGGTCGTTGAAGAAGATCATCATGCCGTCACCCGAAAAGCGCTCCAGCGTGCCCTCGTGGGCCAGGATCAGCCGGCCCATCGCGGTGTGGTATTCACGCAGCACGCCCATCACCTCCTCGGGGTCGGCGGTCTCGGTGAAGGCGGTGAAGCCACGCAGGTCGAGGAAGACGACGGTGATCTCGCGCCGGTGGCTTTTGAGCGGGTCGTCGGTGCCGCCGGCGACGATCAGCTCGGCAAGTTGCGGCGAGAAGAAGCGCTTCAATCGGCCGACCTGTTCGAGCTGCTTCACGCCGTCAGCGACGCGCTGCGCGAGCGTCTGGTTCCACTCGGCCAGTTCGGTCCGTTGCCGGTTCACTTCGTCATACAGCGTCTTGATGCGCAGCAGCGACTTCACGCGCGCCAGCAGCTCGGCCTGGTTCACCGGCTTGCTCAGGAAATCATCGGCCCCGGCGTCGAGGCCCTTGGCGCGCTCGGTCGCCGGGTCGAGCGCGGTCACCATCACCACCGGCAGCATCGCGTTGGCCGGGTCGGCGCGGATCACGGCGCAGACCTCGTAGCCGCTCATGCCGGGCATCATCACGTCGAGCAAAACCAGGTCGGGCCGCTCGGCTGCCAGCTTGGCCAGCGCCTCGGGGCCGGACGCCGCAGTGACCGTCTGGTAGCCCTTCACGCCCAGCAGGTCGGCAAGCAGCTTGACGTTCATCGCCACGTCGTCGACGACCAGGATTCGAGCCGTCATTCGCGCTTCCTCCCGTTCGCCAGAAACCGCTGCACCGTCTCGACGAACGGCTTCAGGTTGATCGGCTTGGTGATGAAGGCGTCGAAGCCGGAGGCGACGATCTTGTGCTGGTCGTCGGGCATCACCGAGGCCGAGACGGCGAGCACCGGCGTCGCGTCGAGCGCGCCGACGGCGCGGATTTCGGCCAGCGCCTGGATGCCGTCGATGTCAGGCAGTTGGATGTCCATCAGGATCAGGTCCGGCCGCCGCGCCAGCGCCAGGCGCACGCCCTCGCGGCCGGTCGCCGCTTCGAGCGTCGCGTAGCCCTTGTGCTGGAGGATGTCGCGCAAGAGCTTCATGTTCTTCTCGTTGTCTTCGACGATCAGGATCGTGCTCACGGTGTGGCCTCCAAACTTCGATTCGGCAAGATGAATGCGAACGTCGACCCCAGCCCCGGTTCGCTCTCGACGCGGATCGTTCCGCCGTGCAGCTCGACGAAGCGCTTCGCCAGCGACAACCCGAGGCCGGTGCCTTCTGCCTTGCGCAGGTAGTCGCCACCGGCCTGGCGGAACTCCTCGAACACCAGCGCGTGCTGGTCGGGCGCGATGCCGACGCCGGTATCAACCACCGCAATCTCGACGGCGGCGTCGGTGAGCCGCGCCCGCAACGTCACGCTGCCGCCCGCCGGCGTGAACTTGACCGCATTGGACAACAGGTTGATCACCACCTGCTTGAGCTTGCGTTCGTCGGCCACCCACTCGGCCAGCCCGGCCTCCACATCGAGCGCCAGAGACAGGCCCTGCCGGCTGGCGCGCTCGCGCACCAGCGTGGCCGAGTTGTCGAGCAGCAGCGGCAGGTGAAAACGCGACAGGTCGAGCTCCATCCGCCCGGCCTCGATCTTCGACAGGTCGAGGATGTCGTTGATCAGCCGCAGCAAGTGGTGGCCCGACGAGTGGATGTCTTGCAGGTACTCGACCTGCTTGGCGTTGACGTCGCCGAACATGCCTTCGCTCAGCACTTCACTGAAGCCGATGATCGCGTTCAGCGGCGTGCGCAGCTCGTGCGACATGTTGGCCAGGAACTCCGACTTGTGCTTGTTGGCCAGTTCGAGCTGGCGGCTCTTGTCCTCGATCTCGTGGAACAGGCGCGAGTTCTGGATCGCGATCACCGCCTGGTCGGCGAAGGTCGTGAGCAGCGAAATTTCCTTGTCGGTGAACGGGCTCGGCGGTTGGCGCGCCACGAAGATCGAGCCGACCCCCCGGTCCTCCCACACCATCGGCGCCCAGACAAGCGAGCTGTTGCCCGTCTTCTCGAACGCGCGGCGAAGCGCGGCCGGCATGTCGGCCATCTGCGCCAGGTCGGGGATGTGCACCGTGCGCCGCTCGCGAATGGCCAGGCCACTGACGGTTTGGTCCACCGGCTGCGGGAACGACGCCACCACCGCCTCGAGGGCGGCGCCGCGGTAGGCGCCGAAGTGCACTTGGCCATCGTCGTGCACGATGAAGATGCCCACTTGCGAGGTCGCGAACAGCCCCTGGCAACTGTCGAGAATCTTGTCGAACACCGGCCCCGTGTCGGCGACCGACTTGCCGATCACGCGCAGGATCTCGGCCGTCGCCGTCTGTTGCTCCAGTGCCTCTTTCGTCTCGTTGAACAGGCGCGCGTTCTCGATCGCGATCACGGCCTGGTCGGCAAAGGTCCTGGCGAGCGCGATCTGCTTGGCGTCGAAGCCGCCGGTCGAGCCGCGCAGGATCGCGATGCAGCCCATCGCCTTGCCGTCGCGCAGCAACGGCACCCACAGCCCCGAGCCATAGCCCATCGCGAGCGCGAGCTGGCGCAGGCGCGGGAACGTCGTCTCGGCGGCTTCGGTGTCGGCAATCGAGACCACCCGCGACTCGAGCATGCAGGTTCCCGCTGCGCTGCCGCTGTCGACCGGCCACGGCTCGGGGCTTGCCTGCGGCGGGCCGTCCTGGGCGACGGCGACGATCTCGAGCAACGACTCTCGCGGCAGCACCAGCGCGACCCGCTTGCCGTCGAACAGGCGCTGGCAACTCTGCACGATGGCGTCGAACACCGGCTGCGTTTGGGTGACCGAGCCGCTGATGACACGCAGGATGTCGCCGGTCGCGGTCTGCTGCTCCAGCGCCTCGCGGGTCTCGTTGAACAGACGCACGTTCTCGATCGCGATCACGGCCTGGTCGGCGAAGGTGGCCATCAACGCCATCTGATCGTCCGACAGCCGGCCAGGGTCTGGCGACGAGAGGGACAGCACGCCAAGAACGGTGTTCTCCCGCGCCAGCGGCACGCTCGCGATCGCGCGAAAGCTCAGCCGGCCGGCGTTGGCTCGAACGTACGGTGGCGCCGTTGCGGCGTGGGTGTCTTCGACCTGCATCGCCTTGCAGTCCAGGGCCACCGCGCCGACCAGGTTCTCGCGGTCGATAGGCATCGACTCAGCGCCGTGGAAGCCGCCTGGAACCGCGTCGCTGGTCGCCCTGCGGCGGAGCATGCCGCCCTCCACCAGCCGCAGCGCCGCCCTGCGCCCGAACAATTGGGCCGCACTGCGCACGATCGCGTCCAGCACCGGTTGCACGTCTGAGGGCGAACCGGCGATGACGCGCAGGATGTCGGCCGTCGCGGTCTGCCGCTCCAGCGCTTCCTTGGTCTCGTTGAACAGGCGCACGTTCTCGATCGCGATCGCCGCCTGGTCGGCGAAGGTGGACGCGAGCGCGATCTCCGGCTCGGTGAACACGCCGACCGTGGCGCGCAGGATTGCGATCGCGCCGACCGCGCCGCCATCGCGCAGCAGCGGCACGAACAGACCCGAGTGGTAGCCCAGCGCAAGCGCCAGGTTCTTCATCCGCGGAAACTCCTGCACGCCCAGTTCGGTGTCGCCGACGTTGACGACCCGCGCGTCGAGGAAGCAGGCGCCAGCCGCACTGTCCCGGTCGAGCGGCCAGGGTTCGAGAAAGCCGCCGCTGCGCTGGCCCGGTGTTCCGTCGTCGGCGAAGGCGACGGCCTGGAGCGTCTCGCCGCGCGGCAGCACGAAGGCCACCGCCCGGCCCCGGAACAAGCGCTGGCAGCTCGCGACGATGGCGTCGAAGACCGGCTGTGTGCCGGTCGGCGAACGGCTGATGACGCGCAAGATGTCGGCGATCGCGATCTGCTTTTCCAGCGCCTCGCGGGTCTCGTTGAACAAGCGCACGTTCTCGATCGCAATCACCGCCTGGTCAGCGAAGGTCTGCAACAGCGCCACCTCGTCATCGGTGTACGCCCCGGGGTCGCGCCGGCTGACCGACATGGTGCCGATAACCTCCCCGTCGCGCAGCATCGGAATGCCGACGTAGCTGCGGTAGCCGCGAGTGCGCGCCCGCTGGCGCGCGAGGTCCGACAGCCGCGGGTCGGTCTCGGTATCGCTCACGACCTGCGCGGCCTTCGTGGCCACAACCTCGCCCGCGATCGTTTCCGTGACCGGCATCGGGTAGCGCCTTCGCAGCGCGTCGTCTTGCGACGGATCGAGCGTCGTCAGCGCCACGAGGTGCAGCTGGCCATCGACGACGCGCGTCACGATGGCCGAGAAGCCGTAGATCAGCCGCTGCGCGCTGCGGGCGATGGCGTCGAAGACCGGCTGCACATCGGTCGGCGAGGCGCTGATGACCTTGAGAATCTCCGCGGTCGCCGTCTGCCGCTCCAGCGACTGCCGGGTCTCGTTGAACAGGCGCACGTTCTCGATCGCGATCACCGCCTGGTCGGCGAAGGTCTTCAGCAGGTCGGTCTGCCGTTGCGGCGTCGGCCCGGGGTCGGGCCAGGCAATGACGACGACGCCGAGCGACACGCCGTCCTTGAGCATCGGCGCGCCGATCATCCGGCGCCACTGGCCCACGTGCGCCGTGGTCTGGTCATAGTCGGGGTCGGCGCGAACGTCCTCTTCGGCCAGTGCCTCGCCGGCCAGGATGACCCGGCCGCTCAACATCTGCGGGTTCGGCGGCGCCGGGTACAGACGGCGGGCGTCCTCGATCGCCTCGGCCGGCCAGCCGCGCGTGCCCACCAGGTGCACTAGCCGGCCGTCGTGGCGGAAGACGGCGGCGATCGGCGCGGCGAACAGCCGGACCGCGCTGTCCATGATCGCCTCGAACACCGGCACCACGTCGCTCGTCGACTGGCTGATGACGCGCAGCACCTCGCTGATCGCGGTCTGGTATTCGAGCGATTCAGAGAGTTCGGCAGTGCGGGAGTCGACCTTGCGCTCAAGCCCGGCGTACGACTCTCGCAACTGCGCCGACATGCGGTTGAACTGGTCAGCCAGGCCCTCGAGTTCGTCGCCGGTCTTGACCACGATCTGCTGATCGAGATCGCCCTCGCCGATACGGCGGGCGCCCTCGTCGAGCGTGCGGATCGGCCGCACCATGCTGCGCGCAAGGGCCGAGGCGGCCAGCGCCGACACCGCCAGGCCGGCCAGCAGCAGGCCACCGGTCAGCAGGATGGACGCGTTCAGCCGCGCATACACCTCGGACACCGGCTGCTCGACGAAGACCTTCCAGGCTAGCGGCTCGATGGGCGCCATCGAGGCCAGCACCAAGGTGCCGCCCAGGTCGTGCGACACCATCGCCGGCTCGTCCGCGTTGCCTGCATTCGCCGCCGCCTTCACATGCGCCAGTTCGGCGACGCTGGTCTTGCGCAGCACGAGGCCGATGTCCGGGTCGGCCACCAGCAGGCCGTTGCGGTCAACGACGTAGGCCTTGCCCTTGTCGCCGATCTTGATTCGAGACACCACATCCCAGATGAACTTCAGGTTCACCTCGGCGACCGCGACCGGCCCCTTGTCGCCGCCGGAACGCACCGCCACCGTCATGTAGGGCTCGGTGTCCTTGCGAAAGTACACCGGCCCGAACCAGGGCTGGCCGCGCCGCGCCTGCGTGAACGCCGGCTCCTGCGAACGGTCGCGGCCCGAGGCGACGACGTCCATGCCCAGCCGCGACACCGCGATCTGTTCGCGCCCGGCGGCGTCGAGCTGGGCGATGTCGGTGACTGCTGGCGCCTGGCGCAACAATTTGTTGAACTCGATACGCCGCAGCTCCATGTCGCCGGCATCGAGTTGCGGCAGCGCGGCGTAGCCGATCTGCTGCGAAATCTGGCGGATGTACTGCTCGATCCGCGAAGCCGCGCCGACCGCTTTCTCGTGCTGCAGGCTGGCCAGCGCCGACTCGTTCTGCTGGTAGGAAAAATACAGGCTGATGCCGCCGGACACCAGCAGCGCCAGGCTCACCAGCGACAGGATCAGCAGCAGGTATTTGCGGAACAGCCGCCCGCGGTGAACGTTGTGCGCCGACGGGGTCGAGGTGCCCTCGGTCATTGAATCACCCAGTCCGCGCGCGGCAAGACGGATCGCGGGATGGTGAGGCCAAGTGCCCGCGCGGCTTTCAGATTGACGACCAGTTCGAACAAGGTCAGCTGCTCGACCGCCATGTCGGCCGGTTTGGCGCCCTTGAGCACCTTGTCCACCATCCGGGCCGAGCGGCGGGATCGATCGTCCAGCGAAGCGCCATAGGTGAACAGGGCGCCGGCTTCGGCCACCGGCGGCAAATGGCCGACGACCGGCAGGCGCCTTCGATTCGCCAGTTCGATCAGCCGCGCACGCAGGTTGAAGAAGTTGATCCCCGTCCCGGCCGGGAAGATCGCGTCGACCCGTTCCGCGCCCAACCTGGCAACCGCCGCCTCGAACTCGACCGGGTTCGCGGCTTCGGCAAAGAGGATCGTCAGGCCCAGCGAGGCAGCGAACGGCGCGAGCGCTTGGCGATCCAGGCTTGACAGCCGATCGTTCGAATCGCCCAGAAACCCGAGGCGCTTCG